>CAXRHS010000657.1:0-2023 GCA_964230235.1 Myxococcota bacterium | reverse complement strand
GCGTCGCCCTGCGTGCATGCGTTGCCGTCTTCGCAAAAGCCGACCGCCGGCTGCTTGGTGCACGCGCCCGACTGGCCGTCGCAGGCGTCTGTCGTGCAAACATTGCCGTCGTCACAGCCTTTGGCTTTGACTTGCGCGCACTTGCCGGCGCTGCACGCGGCGGCGGCACTGCACGGGTTGCCGTCGCTGCAGACCAGGCCGTCGTTCATGGGTGCCTGGACGCAACTGCCCGCCTTGCACAGCCACTGATGGCAAGCTGGTACCGCGCCCTTGCCCGCGCAGTCGATGTCGGCGGTGCACTCGGCCGGCGGCACGTCCGGGCCAGGGTCGGCCTGCGCATCGGGTTGGGCATCCGCGGCGACTTCGGCCGCCGAATCTGGCTTGCTGTCCGCGGGGGCGTCTGGCAGGTCCTCCACCGCATCGGGCGCAGCGACTTCCGCCGCGGCGTCCTCGGCTTGGGAATCGGGCGCCGTTTCGGCCACTGCGTCTGCTGCTGGGCTGGCGTCGCTCACATCGAGCGGTTCGGGCAACTCCGCAAAGACGTCGGGCGGCAACTCAGCCTCGGCCTCTGCACCGACATCGGGCGCTACTTCAAGTTGCCCATCCGGCGCCGCCACGTCGGTGGCGCTGTCGGCCGGCACGTCGGTGGGTTCGATCTCGGCGGCCGCTTCGACCTGTGCATCTGCAAGGTCAGCGTCGGGCCCTGCGATTTCGGCAGCGACTTCCGGGCCTGTTTCTGGCGCGTCGCCCGGTTCCGGCGCATCGGCGACCGTGTCGGGGGCGAGTTCCGGCGCCAGGTCGGTCACGGCAATGTCGACCGGGCCAAGGTCGACCGGCGGCACGTCTGGAAAAAGCGGCACATCTTCCGCGGCGTCGGGCGCAGTCGCATCGCCGGCCAGCACATCCGTTTTTGCGCCGAGATCGCCAGCCACCGCGCCATCGCCCGCAACGGACGCATCGGTCAGGGCGCCACCGGACACCACGGTTTCATCGCCACATGCGACCGCAATCGCCACCAGTACGGCGCACAGCGCCCAACGAATCCACAGTTTCATGACATTGGCCTCGCTGCGACCGGTTGCGACGCTCCGGCAGCGCACCACCAAGAGGCGAATTCGGGAACCGGCCCGATTGCAGCGATGTTGGCAAAACCGCGGCACTTGTCCAGCCTCCGACCCTGCCGCGCGCTCGAAAACCGGTCAGCTTGCGCTCGCGGCTGGAGGCGCTACCCTTACGGCTCCCTGCGTTGCGAGGCGCGTGCTATGGTTTGGCTCACAAATTTTCACGCGTCGGCAGTGCGGGTCGCCACGGCTTCACTGTGCTTGTTTGCGGCGTGCAGCGAGGAAGCGGCACCAGCGGCAGCCGGCGCGGGCGCAACGACCGGCGACGCTTCGGCCGGCGACAGCAAGGTCGCCGATGGCCCGGCCGACGTGGCCACTGTCGAGGCCGACGCCACGGAACCGGAAGCCGTCGCGGAGGTCGCGGCAGAGGTTGCGGCCGAGGTTGCCGCGCCACCCGACAGCCAACCAGACGCTGCAAAAGACGTACAGCAGTCCGAGACGGAAAAGCTGACCGGGTGCCTGCTCAAGAACTGCACGACGCAACTGACGACCTGCCTGGGCGACGAGAAATGTGGCGCGGCCGTCGGCTGCCTCGCGACCTGCGGCGGCGACAGCGGCTGCATGTTGAACTGCGGCAATGGCCTGCCGACCGACGCCCAACAAATGCTATTGGCCGTCGCCAACTGCGCGGTGCAGCAAGGCTGCGTCCAGATCATCAAAAGCCCCAACTGCGGCAACGGCAAGTGCGACTTTGGCGAGCAATTGTCGTGCGCCCAGGACTGCGGCACCCAAAGCGCGGTGTGCGGCGATGGCAAGTGCGATGTCACCGAGATGCTGACCTGCGACAAAGACTGCAAGGCCAGCAATCCGTGCGGAGACGGAACCTGCGACAACCTGTTGGAAAACCCGCTGACCTGCCCCCAGGACTGTCCGGCGCGCCAGTGTGGCGACGCCACGGGCAC
>CAXRHS010000656.1:0-5669 GCA_964230235.1 Myxococcota bacterium | reverse complement strand
GCGAGCGGCAGCGCGGGCCGCAGCGATCAAGTGGTGAGCGCACCCGCGGGCAAGCTGGGGGCGCTGCCCGAAGCGATTGAGACCGCTTTTGGCCGCATCGCCGCACCGCAAGCGGCTCCGCCGGGCGCTGGTGTGCCGATCTACGAGGCCAGGCCGCCAGCGAGCGCCGGTGCCGCCCGGCGCACCCACGGCGATCAGGAGTTGCACTACCAGATGGTGTTCGACCCCGAGGTCACTCCGTTCAAGCGCGAAGTGGCACTTGACCAGGTGACAGCCGAACTGCGCGCGGTGCAGTCGGGGGCGGGCAACGCGCAACAGCAGGTAGGTGGCCAGCCGCGCCCCGGCCATGAGCTCTTTTGGGGACACATCCAGGTTCGCTTGCAGGCCGACGTGCCGGTGGTCTTGCCGAGCGTCGCGCCGACCTCGCAGGTGCTGTCCTGGCAAGCCGAGCCGCCGCTGCCTTTGCAGTTGTGGCGCGACGATGCCGGCAACTTCACGGTCCGCTCTTCGCAACCAGGCCTTGTGGACTTGCGGTTCTTGATGGATGCGCCCAGCGACTATTTTGCGGCGCCGCTCGGCGTTGCGGCGGCCGACGATGACCCCGACAAGCCGGTGCTGCCGGTCGAGCTGCAAGTGCGCGCCGCCGACCTGTGGCCCAAGCTCGGCGTTGGTCGCCACAGCGAGCGCGGCGCCGCGGTGGCCAAGCTGGTCGAGTGGTTTCGAGGGTTTGCACCTGGCGAGCCGCCGCCTTCGACCGGCGATGCGCTGGCCGATTTGGTGCTGTCCAAGAAGGGCGTGTGCCGGCACCGCGCGCTTGGCTTTGTGGTCATGGCGCATTCGTTGGGCATCTCGGCGCATTTTGTCCAAAACGACGCCCACGCCTTTGCCGAGGTATGGGCGCCCGGAACCAATGGACGCGGGGCCTGGCAGCGCGTGGATCTGGGCGGCGGCGCCGACTCGCTGGAGCTGCACGGCGCCCAGGGCAAGCACCTGCACCAACCGCTGCACGCCGATCCATTTCCCAAACCAGAGGCCTACTTGAACGCCACCGCCCAGGTGCTGGTCGACGGCGCGCCGCTTGGCCAGTCGTGGGCGGGCGCTGGCCAGATCAAAGGCGCCGATGGCCTCGCACAGGCCGGCAAGGGCGCGGCTGCGGGTCCGGCCGACCCGGCCGCGGCGGCGGGCCGGTCGTCTTTGTCCAGCTCGGCCGGTTCGTCCGACCGGCCGCAAAGCGAATCCGAAGCGCGGCGGTCCTGGCTGCACCAGCGCGCGCAGGCCTTGGCGGCCCCAGCCGTTGCGCCGGGCGCGCCGGCCGCTGGCAAGCCGACCGCCAACCGGACGCCTTGTCGGCTGTCGCTGGATGCTGCGGCACCGATGGCCTGGCTCGGCGAGCCGCTGGCCTTGACGGGCGCCGTGCGCTGCGGCGAACTCGCCGTCGCCCAGTTGCCAGTGGAACTGTGGCTCATCGACCCAAGCAAGCCGACCGCCGGCACGCTGCTCGGCGTGGTCGCCACCGACGGCAAGGGCGGATTTTCTGCCCGTTTCAACCTGCCTGCCGACGCCGATCCGCGGGTGTACGATGCCGTCGCTCGCTTTGGTGGCGATCACCTGCGCGCGGCGTGCGACAGCGGGCCGTGAGCCGGGCGAGGTCTCGTGCAACCGAACAGTTGGATTGAACTTTCGCGCAAGGCGCTGCGCCACAACGTGCAGGTGTTGCGCGCGGCGAGCCAAAGTGGCGGCCGCCAGCCGATCTTGTGTGCCATGGTCAAAGGCAACGCCTATGGCCACGGCATGCTGGCGGTCGCCCGCGAGCTGGTCGCGGCGGGCGTGCCCTGGCTTGGTACCTGCGACCTCGCTGAAATCGAGGCGTTGCGTGCGGAAGGCCTGGCCGCGGACCTGTACAACGTCGGCTGGCTGGCTCCCGCGCACGCGGCACGCGCGGTGCAGTTGGGCGCCCGGTTGGTGGTCTACGACGAAGCGGTGGTGGCGGCGTGCAGCGCGGCGGCCCAAGCCAACGGGACGCGCGCACGGCTGCACGTCAAGGTCGAGACCGGCAACAACCGCCAGGGTCTGCGCCACGACGAGGCCGTGCGACTGGCGGTGCGCATCGGTCGCGATCCGCACTTGCAATTGGAGGGCTTGTGCACCCACTTTGCCGACGTCGAGGACACCACCGATCATCGGTTCGCGCGCAGCCAGCTCGACCGCTTTGACACCACCACCGCCGCCGTGCGGCAGGCGCTCGCCTTGCCTGCAGCCGGTCACCCCGACGACGCCTTGCTGTGCCACGCCAGCAACACCGCGGCCGTGCTGCTGTGGCCCGAAGTGTGCGGGGGCCTGGTGCGCTTTGGCATCGGCGTCTACGGGCTGTGGCCGAGCAAGGAGACGCGGCTGACGGCCAGCGAGCTTGGCCGCAAGCACCTGGCGCTGCAGCCGGTTTTGACCTGGAAGGTCCGGGTTGCGCAAGTCCGCGACGTGCCGACCGGCGAATACGTCGGCTACGGGCGGACCTTTCGGACCGTGCGGTCGACGCGGGTGGCGATCCTGCCCATCGGCTACTACGACGGCTACGACCGCGGGCTGTCCAACCTGGGTCAGGTGCTGCTGTGCGGCCAGCGGGCACGGGTCATCGGTCGGGTCGCGATGAATATCGTGGTGGTGGACGCCACCGACTGCCCGCAGGTGGCGGTCGGCGATGAAGCGGTCCTCATCGGCCCGCAAGCGGCCGCGGAAGGGGAAGGAGACCGCGTCAGTGCCGACGAGATGGCGGGGTGGTTGGGCACCATCCACTATGAGGTGACCACGCGGCTGGCGGAGCACTTGCCGCGGGTGGTGGTCGACTGAGGCGGCTTGGCGGCGGGCACCGAGGCAGGCACAGAGACAGAGACAGAGACAGAGACAGGGACACCGACCGGCACAGGCACAGACATTGGCACAGACCCGGACGCACGCGCGGCCGCCCCGTTGCCGCCTTGGCCCTGCCGCGGCTATGCTTGCCCGCCCGGCGGCGATGGAACTTGGCAACATGAAAGCAGTGATTTTGGCAGGTGGTTTGGGCACGCGACTCTCTGAGGAGACGGCGCACCTGCCCAAACCGCTGGTCGACATCGGCGGTCGACCGATCCTGTGGCACATCTGCAAGATCTACGCCGCCCACGGCATTAGCGAATTTGTCATCTGCCTGGGCTACAAGGGTTATCTTATCAAGGAGTTTTTTGCCAACTACTTCTTGCACACCGCCGATGTGACCTTTGACCTGGGGCGCAACGCGGTCGAGATCCACGAGGCCAAAGCAGAACCGTGGCGGGTGACGCTGGTCGACACCGGCACCGACACCATGACCGGCGGGCGGCTCAAGCGGGTCGGCCGCTACCTGGGCGACGAGACCTTCTGCATGACCTATGGCGATGGTGTGGCCGATCTTGATTTGCCGGCCCTGCTCGCCACCCACCGCGCCAAAGGCAAGCTGGCGACGCTGACCGCCGTGCAACCGCCCGGCCGCTTTGGCGCCCTGCAGTTGCAGGACGGCGACGTGACGCGCTTTGTCGAAAAGCCGCGCGGCGACGACAGTTGGATCAACGGCGGCTTCTTCGTTTTGGAGCCCGCCGTGCTGGACTACATCGACGGCGACGCCACCAGCTGGGAGGAGGCACCGCTGCGCAACCTGGCCGCGGCCGGCCAACTGGCGGCCTACCAGCACGGCGGTTTTTGGCAGCCGATGGACACCTTGCGCGACAAGCGCCACCTCGAAGCCTTGTGGCAAACGGGCAGCGCGCCCTGGAAGGTGTGGTAATGCTGCCCAACCCGACGTTCTGGGCCGGCCGCCGCGTGCTGCTGACCGGCCACACCGGCTTCAAGGGCGCCTGGCTGGCGCTGTGGTTGCGGCAACTGGGTGCCCAGGTCACCGGCTTGGCGCTGGCGCCGCCGACCGAGCCGAACTTGTTTGCGCTGGCCGGCGTCGACGCTGATCTCGACCATCGGTTGGGCGACGTGCGCGATTTGGCGGCCGTCGATGCCGCGTTTGCGGCGAGCCGGCCCGAACTGGTGCTGCACCTTGCGGCCCAGGCGCTGGTGCGTCCCTCGTATGCACAACCCGTCGAGACTTTCGCGACCAATGTGATGGGCACGGTGCACGTGCTCGACGCCGCGCGCCGCTGTCCGTCGGTTTGCGCAGTGGTGGTGGTGACCAGCGACAAATGCTACGAAAACCGCGAATGGCCGTGGGGTTACCGCGAGAACGAGCCGATGGGCGGCCGCGATCCCTACAGCGCCAGCAAGGGCGCCGCCGAACTGGTAACCGCCGCCATGCGCCAGAGCTTTTGCGCCGACGGTCCGTGGATCGCCAGCGCGCGGGCCGGCAACGTGTTTGGCGGTGGCGACTGGGCCCACGATCGCCTGATCCCCGACCTGGTGCAGGCGTTCTTGCGCGGCGAAGCGGCGCACGTTCGGCGGCCCGACGCGGTGCGGCCGTGGCAGCACGTGCTCGAACCGCTGGCCGGCTACCTGCTTTTGGCCGAGCGGCTGCTGGCCCAAGGCGGCCAATTCGCCCAGGCGTTCAACTTTGGCCCGGCCGCGGAGAGCGAGCAACCGGTGCTGCAAGTGGCGCAGTTGCTGCAACAGGTGTGGCCGGGTGCCAGCCTGGACGTCGCCACGGTGCCGCAGGGCCCGCACGAGGCCGGGCTTTTGCGTCTGGATGCGACCTTGGCGCGCGCCCGGCTGGGCTGGCGGCCGCGTCTGGGTCTGGCCGAATCGCTGGCGTGGACGGCGCAGTGGTACCGCCAGTTCGCGGACGACCCCGGTCAGATGCGCGAGGTGACGTTGACCCAGATTCGCCGCTACCAGGCAATGGCGTAGGCAGCGGTGGCGACGGCGGTCTTGACCGGCGGCACCGGCCAGATCGGCCCCGCGGTGGCGCGGGCGCTGCTGGGGCACGGCTGGCGGGTGGTGTGCCCAGTGCGCCAACTGCCGCCGGCAAGCGCAGGCACCGAAGTGACGTGGCTGCCGACTCGACTGGACGACCCCGACCAGTTGGGCCGCGATGTTGCGCCGTTTGCGCCCGAAGCTCTGGTGCACCTGGCCGGCAGCGGCGTGCGGCCTGGCGATCGCGATCCGGCTGCCCTGGTGGCCGGCAATGTGCGACTGACCGCGGCGGTGCTGGGCGCGGCGCGCGCGTGGCCGGTGCGGCGCATCGTGTGCACGGGCAGCGTCGCGGAATTGGGCGATCCCGGCCCCGAACCGGCAGACGAGTCGGCGCTGGTGCGGCCAGTGTCGGATTACGGCACCGCCAAGGCTGCGGCGACGGTGCTGGCGCTCGGCCTGGGGCGCACCTGGAACCTGCCGGTGGTGGTACTGCGCTTGTTTGGCGTCTTTGGTCCCGGCGAGCGGCCGGAACGCCTGGTGCCGCACTTGTGCCGGTGTCTGCTGAGCGCCCAACCGGCGCCGCTGACTTCGGGCGAGCAAGTGCGCGACTGGACCTACGAGGACGACGTGGCGCAGGCATTCGCATTGGCGCTGGCGGCCGACCTGCCGGCGGGCGCGCTCTACCACATCTGCGGCGGTGCCGGTCGATCGGTGCGGGCGATGGCGACGCGACTGGCCGCGTTGCTGGGCGCCAACCCCGACCTGCTGCAAAGATCGGAAGAGCACACGTCTGAACTCCAGTCACATCT
>CAXRHS010000655.1:0-3008 GCA_964230235.1 Myxococcota bacterium | reverse complement strand
TGGGCCTGTGACCGGCGATGGGCGGTCGCAGGCCACTGGCACATCCGCTGAGATTTCTGCGTGTTTATGGCGGATTCGGCGAGCCGATGGGCGGCAGCGACAGGGCCGCCGCGCCCTGCACGGGTCGCGGCAAGGGCGGGCGGCGCACTGTCACAGTTTTTCACCATTGCCGCGTGCAGGTCGCCGCGGCCTGCGTCCGGATGCGCTACGGCAAGGTGGCTTTGAGGTCGATCTTGAGCACCACGCCGTCGCGGATGAGGTCGTCGGGCTTGCCCGGGTACTCGATGCCGAAGTCCTTGCGGTTGATGGAGAACTCGGTCTTGGCGCTGACGTCTTTGCCGGCGACGGCGACGGTCGCCGGGAAGGTGACTTCCTTGGTTTTGCCGCGCAACGTCAGATTGCCCTTGATGGTGTGGGTGCTGCCGGCGGCAGTCGGGTCGCCGCCCGCCTTGATCTCGGTCGACACGAACGCGGCGGTGGCGAACTGGGCAACGTCAAAGAACTCTGGCGACTTGAGGTGTGCCTCCAGTTTTTCGGTATAGGGGTTGCGGTTGCCGGCGTCGCACTCCAGGTCCGCCACCTGCACTTCGAACTGCAGCTTGCCGCCTTCCGGCTTGCCGTCGGCGAGTTCGAGGCCGCCGCGCCATTTCTTGAAGTCGATGGTGTGCGATCCAGTCACCTTGCTGCCGACGGCCTGGATGGTACCCGTCAGCGCGATGCCGGGAATCGCCGCTTCCGCGGCGGCCGGTGACGCCGCAGCCGGCGCAGTCGCCGGACTGGCCGCCGCAGCGGGCTCCGCGGCCTTGGGTTCTTCGGGCTTGGGCGCCTCGACCTTGGCTGGCTCCGCCTTTGGTTCCTCGACCTTGGCGGCTGGCACCTCTTTGCTGGGGTCTTTGCTGCAGCCAACGGCAACGAGCGCACACAGGGCGACCGCGCCCGCGGCATGGCGGCTGAAAATCGACGTATTCACGAAAACTCCTGTCTTTGGTGGGTGACTCGCGGGCCCTGGTGGACACGGCGCCCGGTGCAGCGGGTCCGCGAGCGGGGCGCAACGGTAGGCGCAGTTCCTCCGCTCGGCAACTGTCCCAGGCTCAAACGGGTCGTTTCTGGCTGGAAACGATGGCCATTTGCCGGACGTCCGTGGTCGCGCAACGTCGATTCGCCCAGCCAGATGCGCCCCTTGCCCGATCGAGGCGGCGCAAGCTCGGGTTTGGGCAAGGCCGACGCACGGCTCCACCCTGTGGCCGAGCACTCGCGCGTTTCTTGGCTTGCAGTCGCGCGTTTCTTGGCTTGCAGTCGCCTACTTGCCCAAGGCGGTTTCGATTGCCTGCACGGCCGCTTGGATGTCCGGCTTGCGCGCGATGTCGTAATCCATCTTGCGGCAGCCGTGCAGCACCGTCGTGTGATCGCGGCCACCAAAAAGCCGGCCGATGTCGGGCAGCGACGCACTGGTGTGCTTGCGCACGAGGTACATCGCAATCATGCGCGGCACGACCACCGTGCGGTGGCGCTTGGCTCCTTTGAGATCCGTTACTTTGATGCCAAAGTGCTGGGCCGTCACCCGCTGAATGACCTCTGCGGTCAAGTTGCGCGACGGCATCTCGATCATGGGTCCGAGCGCGGCCCGCGCCAGGCTGAGATCGATCGCGCGCCGGCCCATGCGGGCGTGGGCGCTCAGCTTGTGCAGTGCGCCTTCCAGTTCGCGCACGTTGTTGCACAGATGGTCGGCGAGGTAGAACACCACATCTGCAGGCAGCACCAACTGCAATTCCAGTGCTTTGTGGCGCAAAAGCGCGACCCGCAACTCGCGATCGGGCGGCGCCAGTTCGGCGACCAGGCCCCACTGCATGCGCGAGCGCAGTCGCTCGTGCAGCCCTTGCAGTTCGCTGGGATAGCGGTCGGCCGACAACACGATCTGCTTGCCAGCGTGGTGCAGCGCGTTGAAAAGGTGAAAAAACTCTTCGCCGATCTTGTCGTTGCCCTGCAAGAACTGCGCGTCGTCGAGCAAAAGCACGTCGGCGCCATCGCGGTAGTGGGCGCGCACATCTTGACGCGACGCGCCGTCTTTGGACCGCCAGGCCGCGTACACGTCGTCGATGTAGGTCTCGGCTGCGACGTAGCGTACCCGCAAGGTGGGACGCAGCGCGCGCAGGCGGTGGCCAATGGCATGCAGCAGGTGGGTCTTGCCCAGGCCAACTCCGCCGTGCACAAAGAGCGGGTTGTACAGCTGGCCCGGCGCCTGGCAGATCGCGCTGCCGACGCTGGCGGCCAGTTCATTGGCCTTGCCGATCACGAACCGCTCAAAAGTGAAGCGCTCGACCAGATCTGCCCACGGCTGCTGATCGGCTTGCGGTGCCGTTGCCGCCAACGATGTGGTTCGGGTGGCGACGGACCAAGCCATTGCAGGCAATTCTGGCGCAGCGTAGAGGGGTTGGACCGGGTCAGCGGGCAGCAGCGTCAACGGGGCAACCCCACCTGCCGCGATCGAAGCGCGGACGCGTGTGGCAGGGCCGAGCACTTGGGCCAGCGCTGCTTCGATGGCTGGCAGGTGGTGATCGCGAACAAAAATCGCAACCTGGTCGTCGACGGCACGCAATTCCGCTTCGACCAGCGCACCACCCGGGCGGGCCGGGTTCACACCATCGCCGGCCAGATCGGGGTCGACGGCCGGGCGCAAGTGCAGCAACTCGACCTTGAGCAGCCAGGTGTCGACCGCGGACCGGCCGGCCAGGCGCTTGAGCGCCGTGAGCGCCCGTTGCCAGATGGGCCCGAGATCGCCGGCCGGTGACGCTGCGTGCGTTGGACTGGCAGGGTCCGCTGTCGGCTCAGGCACAAAGGTGGGCGCAGGGATCGCAACAGGCACCGCCGCCTGGTCGAACGGCAATGACAAGGCGCCACCAGCGCGCGCGCCCGCGGTTTGGCGCGGGGCGTCGCGGCTTTCGGTGAGCGAGCGGGTGCTAGGCATCGGCTGAATCGCGGGCATGACCCGAACGCACCCTGGTCGACCC
>CAXRHS010000654.1:0-5736 GCA_964230235.1 Myxococcota bacterium | reverse complement strand
GTCCTTGACCACTTCAGCGTCGGGTGCCGCGGCCTGGTCGGGGATTGCCGTTGTGTCCGCGGCGGCTGTATCAGGCGCGCCAACGTCTGCGGCGGTGCCTGCTTCGGCACCCGCTGATGCGTCAGTGGCTGCGGCGTCGGTGGCAAAGGTTGCCGGCGGCGTTTCGGCCTCCCCGCAAGCCAGCAGCAACATCAGGCAGGTCAGCGGTAGCGCGCGGCAGGTCACGGTGCCTCCGAGCCGCCGCTACAAGTGGAGGGCGGCGCGGCCGGCATCGTGCTAGGCAAGGCGGCGGGCGTCAAGGGCAAATGCGCCGCGCGACCGGGCGGCGGCAGGCTATGGCGCGTCGCACACCGGCGCCTGGCAGGTGCCCTTGCCCTTGTCGTCGAACTTGCAGGTCAGGCCGGGCTGGCACGGGCCTTCGCAGGCTTCGCCTTTGCCAGGCGCCTTTGGTGGGGTCTTGCAGACCTTGCCGTCGCAGGCCAAGCCTTCGGCGCAACCCGTGAACAGGTCACACGGTTTGCCCTCACCAGGGGGGTCGCCGCATTTGCTCTCGACGCAGACCGCTGGCGGCATGCAGGCAAACAGGCTGCCGGCCGATGCCGCTGGCGGCGCGCACGCCTCGCCCTTTTTCGGGAGGACTTTGCAGGTGCCGCCTTGGCACGTCAGGTCGACGCCGAGGCATTGCTCACCGCTGGTGCACGCTCCGCCGGTTTTGACGCGCGGCAGACAGGTGGCCTTGCCGTCGGCGCCAGGCACACACACATGCGTGGTCTGGCACTGTGCACCGTCGCTGGTCATGCCCGTCGCGCATGGCTCGCCCGCTTTGGCGCGCGGCTTGCAGGTGCCACTTGGGAAGCCCGACCCGTGGCAGTAGAACTCGGGCAGGCACCCCGCGTCGTCGCTGCAGGTCGCGTCTGCGCCGCCAGCGGCCTTGCATATGGGGGCCTCCGGCGCCGAATAATCGCAGGTGGCACCCTTGGCGCACTCGGCCTTGGCGCAGCTTGCACCGACGGCGGCGATTTCCGCGGCGACGCACTTTTTGTCCTTGCAGGTCAGGTTGCTGCCGCACTCGGCCGGGTCGGCACACGCACCGCCGGCCGCTACTGGCGCCTTGCCGCACTTGCCGGGGCAGTTGCTGTCTGGGTGGTCGCAGTTCTGCGAGATGCACTCTTGGTCTTCGGTGCACGCGCCACCTTCAGCGATGGTGCCGATGAAGGTGGCTTTGCAGGCCGCTGGCTCTTCGGCATTGCTGGAGAAGGCGCTGCACTTGGTCCCCATCGCCTGCAGGCATTTGCCCGCCTGGGTGGCGTCATACTTGACCTTACCGGCCTTGATCAACGCTGGCAGGCCCCAGGATTTGAGTTTGCTGCCACTGAAAGCCTTGCAACCCTCCACCGTGGCGAAACCCAGCTTGCCACTCGCCAGGTCCTGGCACGCCACCATCAGTTTGCACATCATGTCGGTCATCGTCGCAGCGAGTTGCTCCACCGGCACCGGCGCGCCGCTCGGATACGCGTTGACTGCGGTCCCGCCTCCCGTTGTATCGGTACCGCCCGTGCTGCCAGCGTCGCTGCCAGAGCCCGTTCCCGTCCCCGTTGCTGTCCCGGTTCCCGTGCCGCCGCCTGAACTGGACCCGCCGACACAGGCCACCGAGAGGCCACACACCAACGCAATCGCGACAAGATGACTCAAACGCATGACCGACACTCCAACCGCTGCTGCGGCGACAAGTGCGCAGTAGTTTGGCGGTGCCGGCCAGCATCGTCAACGAAACGCTGCGCTGTCAAAAATCGCTGCCCTTGACCACGCCCTTGATGTGCAGCACCGACCCGTCAAACCCGCCGAGATCGGCATCCAAAACCAAATCCAACGCCGTGCAGCCCGGCTGGTCGCACCAGGTGGCGGCCTTGACCTCGACCTTGCCGCCAGCGCCGACTTTCTCGGAGTTGTACTGCTTGCCGCCGTGCGCGAACGACAGCTTGAGCTGGCCGACGTCGTAGCTGCCGGGCTTGAGTTCCTTGCCGCCCGCCAGCTTGAGCGCCCCGCACAGTTCCTTGGGCCACACATTGAACAGCGTCAGGTTGCCGCCTGAGGTCCATTCCTGGCCGCCGCCAAACTCCTTGCGGTCCAAAAGGGTGAGGTTGACGGCCCCGGAGACGACAAGGTTGAAGCGCTCGCCCTTGGTCGGCACGCACTTTTGCAGCGAGTGGCAGGCGGCCACGTCGCTTTTGCACTGGCCAGCGTCGTACTTGGCGCCGTTGTCACAGCGACAAACGGCTTTGTGGACGTGCACAGCGTCGCAGGTGCAGCCGCTCGGGTCGTCGTCCACGCCGCAGGTCGAGCCGCCCTCGCACGCCAGCCCCGCTTCGCTGCACAAGTCGCCGACCGACAGACAGCGCAGGTCGGCGGTCGGGTACAGGCAGGTGGAGCCGGTGCAGTCGCAGTAGGCTTTGCCGTCGCTGCCGACCTTGCATTTGCCAACGCCGGAGCAGGTCTTGCCCTTGCAAGGGTCGACGGCATCCACAGCGACGGCGTCCTTGGCGCCGGTGTCGGTGGCAGCGTCTTGGGCTGCGGCGTCGACCGGCGCGTTGGCGGCCGGCGGGGTGGCTGCGCCACAGGCCAGGACGCTCACGGCCAATAGCACAGCAACCGCAAACAAACCGAGCCTGGCCATGCACCCTCCGAGACGCCCGCGGCGCGCGACTGCGGACAAGCGGAATGCTCGTCCGATCGGCGGTTTCGCGGGACGGCCAAGCCTGCGGCCGAGGCTGGCAAACTGTCAAGGCCCGCGCTACGCTATGGCCCTCGTCCCCGCCCGGCAACCTTGCCCGAGCCGCCTTGGAGTCACCATGCGCATCCTTTCTTCCCGATTGTTGACCCTGGCCGCCGTGGTCCTGGCATCGGCAGTGTGTATACCGGCCCATGCCGCCGTCGCCGGTTCGCTGTCGGTGGTCGGCGCCTTGACCGCTTCGGCTGGTGGGCCCGTCGCCGACGGTGCCTATGACCTCAAAGCCGCGCTCTACCCGACCGACACCGGCGGCACCGCGCTGTGGCAAGAATCGGCAACCACCGTCGCGGTCAAGGGCGGCCAGTTCGCGCTGGTCATTGGCGAAAAGACGCCGATCCCCGCCAAGGTGGGCGCGGGCGGCGCATTGTGGCTGGGCGTTTCCGTCAACGGTGAGGCGGAACTGCCCAGGCGCCAATTGGCGAGCGTCGCCAGCGCCCTGCGCAGCGCAGTGGCCGAATCGCTGGAATGCAGCGGCTGCGTCGGCGCCGGCCAGCTCGACCCGCAAGCGCTCGATGCCTACGCCAAGAAAGCCCAGCTGCACAAGGTCGCCGGCAGCGGTGCCTATGCCGATCTCGTTGGCGTGCCCGACCTGAGCCAGTACGTGCAGGCCTCGGCACTGGCCAAGGTCGCGGGAAGCGGTCAGTACGGCGATCTGCAAGGCGCGCCCGCGCTGGCCGACGTCGCCAAGACCGGCCAATACGCCGATCTGCAGGGGTCGCCCAAACTGGCCAAGATTGCCACCAGCGGCCTGTGGTCCGACGTACAGAACCCGCCGGTGCTCGCCAAGGTCGGCAGCGCTTGCGGTTCTGGTCTTCTGGTCAGCGGTATCGCCGCCGATGGCAGCCTGCAGTGTACTGCGGGCTATGACCCGACCAAGCAGCTTTTCCAGTTCACGGTAGCGGCGAGCGACCCCAAGAAGTGCGATGCGGCGTTGCTCGGTGCGGCCTATGTCGGCGAAAAGGATCAGACCCTGCACATCTGCAACGGCAGCGAGTGGTTCCCGATCTCGATCGGCGGTTACGCCACCAAAACCAACCCAGGCAAGTCGTGCAAGGACATCCTGACCAAAGTGCCCGGCGCCAAGGACGGCCTGTACTACATCAGCATCGCCAGCCTGCCGGTGCAGGTCTACTGCGACATGACCAGCGATGGCGGCGGCTGGACGTTGCTGACCTATGCCTACCGGCCGCAAAGCGGCGGCAGCGATGTGTACTACTTGCCCAACTCGGCGGCCGGCACCTGGGATCCAGCCGTGCGCGCCGGCAAAGCGGCTATCGACGGCACGGCGCTGCTGCAGACCGCGTCGCAGGTGCTGTTGACGGTTACCAACAACGGCAACAAGCCGGTCGCCGGCAACGCGCTGGCCTACGAGCTGGCCTACCGCTGGGCCAAGGCCAGCGGCTACAACCAGTTCGCCTTGGCCCTGTCGAGCACCGCCTGCGTCACCGTCGCGGTCACCGAGCTCAAGACCGGAAATCAGTTCAACGCCAAGACCTTCGACAACCGCCCGCAGCTGTCGTGCAGCGGCCACGCCGGCGGCACCCAGTACGAGCGCCAGTTCATCGGCTTCAACAGCGACACCTGCTACGGCGCGTGCGGTTCCGACCCGGTCACCAGCAACGGCATGGTGGTGTGGTACGGCGACGGCTACACGCCGACCACCTCCGGCGGGCTCAAGGACCCGGCGCGCGCGGCCAGTTGGGGCTTCTGGGTGCGCTAGGCCACCGCGCAACCCAGCCCGCGCCCGTCAGGAACTGACCGAGATAAATCGGCCAGTTCTTTGCTGCTGGGTGGGTCGCGAGTTCGCGTCTTTGCAAGCCGACTCGCCGCTCCGGCATTTTGCAAGCGATCGACTTATTTTAGGACGAGCCCTCAGCCACGGGCCGCGTCTGTCAAGCCGTCGCGGCGGTGGCCATCCCCGTTGCTGCAGCGTGCGCCAACCCCGCGTCGAACGCCCGCAGACTACCCTCGGCGGCCGCGGCTTTCTTGCCCGCAAACGCCTCGCTGATGCAACCGCGCACCGTCTCGGGCCGCACCACCGGACAGCGCGCGAGGTAGGCACCCAGCATCGCCATGTTGGCGGCCTTGGCGCTGCCGGCCTGCGCCGCGAGATCATGGGCGGCCAGGCGCACGACCTGTAGGTCTGTGCGAACCGGCAGGTTTTCGACCAGCGACGAATTGATCACCAGCAGACCGCCAGGCGCGACCAGCTCGGCGAACTTGTCGAAGCTCGGCCGGTTCATCACCAGCGCCGCTTGAGCGTGCTGGACGAATGGCGAACCAACCGGGGCGTCGTCGACCACCACTACGCAGTTGGCGGTGCCGCCGCGCATCTCGGGACCGTAGCTCGGCAGCCAGGTGACGTGCCGACCTTCCTGCATCGCCGCCTTGGCCAGCAGCTTGCCGATCGCCATCAAACCTTGGCCACCAAACCCGGCCATCACCACGTCGTGCTGGGGCATGGGTCACTCCTCTGCCGCGACCGCGGGGCCGTCGTCGTCGCGCACCCGCAGGTCGGGCCGGTAGGGCGCGGCGTGCGCCGGCATCGCGCCTGGCTCGCGAAACACCTTGACCGGAAAAAACGGGGTCATGTTGCGGTCCAGCCACGCCAGCGAATCGGCCGGCGTCAGACCCCAGCCGGTGGGGCAGGTGGACAGCAGTTCGACCAGAGTAAACCCCTGATGTTGCAGATCGAACGCCCGCCGCAACAGCTTCTTGGCCTTGATGACGCCTTTGGCAGAACTGAGGGTGCCGCGCGCGAGGTACACGGGCGCCACCAGGGTATCGAGCAACTCGCACACCCGAATCGGGTGACCACTTTCGGTGCTGTCGCGGCCGTAGGGCGAGGTCGTGGTGCGCATGCCGGGCAATGTGGTCGGTGCCATCTGGCCACCGGTCATGCCGTAGATGGCGTTGTTGACAAAAATGACGGTGATTTTCTCGCCGCG
>CAXRHS010000653.1:0-3376 GCA_964230235.1 Myxococcota bacterium | reverse complement strand
ATCCAGCCCAGACAAGTCGCGGGTCAGCCGCACGTGGCCGGCGTAGCGCAGCAGGTAGTCGTCGTGCAGTTGATTGGCCGCGCGCGCCAGGGCCGCGATGGAATGCGCCTGGGCCGCGCCGTCGAGCGCGTGCGTCGCTGGGCCGAGATCTGGGGCAGCGTGCAAGGCGATGGCATGCTCCATGCGGCGAGTCCGCGCGCACAGCATGGCGCACACGCCAAGAATGCGCAAGTCTTGGCGATTCTGCAAAGCGCACCACCGGACGAACGGCTGGCGTGCGGCGACGATCGCCTCGGTCGATAAAACCGTCACAGAATCATGGATCTGAACAAAGGGGGGGCAGCACCGGTCACCACTGCGGACACACTGTCCGACGATGTCCGACAGGTGTCCGAGCCGCAACGAGGTGCCTGGCCCCGCGCGGATCCGCGCCGCTGCCACGCCGGGTTATGCGAACAATTTCTAAAATCTGAACAAAGGGGGGGATGGTATCGGAGGCTGAAAAGCGAGGTGTCCGATGGCGAGCCGGGCGGAAGCGGCGCCGGCCTGCCATTTGCTGGCAATGCGCCTATACTGCGGACCCCGCGCGGAACGCGCGCGACCGGACAGGCGACCCATGGACCTCTCGCTGCAAGAAACCCACCAGATGATCTTGGAAACCGCGCGGGCATTCGCCGACAAGGAGTTGTTGCCGGCGGCGCACAAGATCGACAAAGAGGGCAAGTTCCCGGCCGACAAGGTCGCGAAGATGGCGGCGATGGGCCTGATGGGGATGGCGGTTCCCGAGGACTATGACGGCGCGGGGATGGACACGTTGGCGTATGCGATTGCCATGGAGGAGATCAGCCGCGGCTGTGCGTCTTGCGGCGTCATCATGAGCGCGCACAATTCGCTGGTGTGCGACCCGATCAAGTTCTTTGGCAACGCAGAACAGAAGAAGCGGTTCTTGCCGCCACTGGCGACCGGCCGGCGCATCGGCTGCTTCGCACTGAGCGAACCGGGCTCGGGGTCGGACGCCGCCGGCATGCGTACGACCGCCATCCGCGACGGCGACCACTACGTCATCAACGGCACCAAGAACTGGATCACCAACGGCCAGGAGGCCGAGACCTGCGTACTCATCGCGCACAGCAACCCGGCGGAGCGCCACCGCGGCATCCGCGCCTTCGTGATCGATCGCAAGGAGTCGCCCTACGGAATCGGCAAGGTCGAGGACAAGTTCGGCATCAAGGGCAGTTCGACCACCAGCCTGGTCTTTGAGGACACGCGCGTGCCCGTCGCCAACCTGCTGGGCAAGGAAGGCGACGGCTTCAAGGTCGCAATGGTGACGCTGGACGGCGGCCGCATCGGCATTGCGTCGCAAGCGCTCGGCATCGCCCGAATCGCGTTTGAAGAGGCGCTGCGCTACAGCCGCGAGCGCTCGGCATTTGGCAAGGTCATCGGCGACTTCGGCGCAATCCAGGAGATGCTGGCGGACATGGCGACCGAGATCGAGGCGGCGCGGCTGCTGATCTGGCGCGCCGCGGCGGCCAAGGACGCCGGCCAGAAATACGGCAAGTTCTCGGCCATGGCCAAGTTGTACGCCAGTGAGACGGCGGCGCGGGTGTGCCACAAAGCGCTGCAAATCCACGGCGGCTACGGTTACGTCAAGGAATACAACGCAGAACGCCACGTGCGCGACGCGCGGATTACCGAGATCTACGAGGGCACGAGCGAAATCCAACGCCTGGTCATCGCCCGCGAAACCTTGAACGAATACGCGGCCATGGCCTAGGCGAGGCGAACATGCAATTCGAACCCAACGCCGCCGACCGCCACATAGCGGAATTGGCCCGCACGGCCGCCCGCGACCAACTTGCGCCACAGGCGGCCCGGACCGATGCCGGGGTGTTTCCGCGCGAGAACATCGCGGCACTCGGTCGGCTCGGGCTGCTGGGCATCAAGATCGATCCGGTGTTTGGTGGCCTGGGTGGCAGCAACCTGGCCTATGTACTGGCGATTCGCGAGCTGGCCGGTGCTTGTGCATCGACCACAGTAACCGTGGCCGTCACCAACATGGTGGCCGACATGATTGCGCGGTTCGGCAGCGACGAACAGAGGCAGCGGCACCTGGCCAAGCTGGTCAGTGGCGAGTACCTGGCGGGAAGCTTTGCGCTTTCCGAGCCGAGCGCCGGATCGGATGCCGCCAGCCTGCAGACGCGGGCCGAGCGACGCGGCGACGACTGGGTGCTCAATGGCAGCAAGCTCTGGATCACCTCAGGCGACGTTGCCGGCGTGACGCTGGTGATGGCCAAGACCGACGCGAGCAAAGGCAGCCGCGGCATCACGGCCTTTCTGGTCGAACCGGGCATGGCGGGGTTTTCGGTCGGCAGACACGAGGAGAAGTTGGGTCTGCTGGGCAGCACCACAGTTTCGCTGTCGTTTGAAGATGTGGTGGTGCCCGATTCTGCGCGGCTGGGCAGCCTCGGCCAGGGTTTTGAGGTGGCGATGACGGCGCTCGACGGCGGCCGTTGCGGCATTGGCGCCCAGGCAATCGGCATGGGCTACACGGCCTTGCGCGAAACCAGCCACCTGCTGACTGCCCG
Organism: Myxococcota bacterium; assembly: GCA_964230235.1. Classification (GTDB taxonomy): domain Bacteria; phylum Myxococcota_A; class UBA9042; order UBA9042; family UBA9042; genus SXRM01. The sequence continues at coordinate 791 of CAXRHS010000653.1, read as the reverse complement.
CGCCGCGGTGGACAAGGCCTTGGGGACCGACCAGAACGCACAGTTTCGGCTGGCGGACATGGCGCTGCGCCTCGACGCGGCGTGGTTGCTGGTTCAGCGCGCGGCGTGGCTGCGCGACCAGGGCAAGAAGATGACCAAAGAGGCGGCCATGGCCAAGGTTGCCGCCACCGAGGCCGCCAACTTCGCGTGCCAGACCGCGATGCAGTTGGCGGGGCCGGCGGCATTTGACGCAGCAAGCACCATCGCGCGGGTGTGGCGCGATGTGCGCGTCAGCCGCATCTACGAGGGCACCAGCGAGATCCAGCGCCTGGTCATCGCGCGCAGCCTGGCCGCGGGCCAATGATTCGACAGGGGGAACCGATGAGCGAGAGCAAAACCGCAACCGAGCCGCAGGCGACGAGCCGTCGGGGACGCGTGCTGGTCGGCAAGGTGGGCCTGGACGGTCACGACCGCGGTGCCAAAGTGGTCGCGCGGGCGCTGCGCGACGCCGGCTTCGAGGTGATCTACACCGGCCTGCACCAGACGCCCGACATGATCGTCAACGCGGCCATTCAGGAAGACGTGGACATCGTGGGGCTTTCGATCCTTTCTGGCGCGCACAACACCCTGGTACCCAAGGTGCTGGACGGCCTGCGGGCGCGCGGCGCGGGCGATGTGGCGGTGTTCCTTGGCGGCATCATCCCCGATGGCGACCTCGCGGGCCTCAAGGCCGCAGGCGTCACTACAATATTCACACCCAATACATCGCTCGATGCCATAGTCGCGCAGGTGCGCACCTGGTTGGACGAGCG
>CAXRHS010000652.1:0-4339 GCA_964230235.1 Myxococcota bacterium | reverse complement strand
GGTTGGCGCGGGCGTCGGCGCCGCCGCTTCACTGCCTTCAGGCGGGACGGGGGGCGGCTCTGGCGGGGCGTTGACCTTGATGTAGATCGCCACCGCCACCATTGCGACCGCGAACGCCGCCACCGTGCCGAGCAGCAACTTGTTCACTTTTTGCGGCGGCGCCACCGGCGGGCCTTGATCGTGCAATTCCCTGGCTGCCTCGATCTTGTCATTGTGCGAAAAGAATGCGGACTCGTGCATCGCCTCGACACGGATACGATCGGTCGTCTTGACGGTGCGGCCGCTGCCAACGGCAGTCGGGCTGGCCGCTGCCGCGGGCGCAGGCGCGTTCGTTTTGGTTTGCGCGCCGCCGGCCGGGGCGACGGCGGCCACAGGCGCAGCCGGCTTGACCGGATCTGGCGCTTTTTGCGGCTCTGGCTTGGCGGGCTCGACCCGGGTCGCCGGCGAGGCGATGGGGGTCGGCGGCGACTTGCCGGCCACTTGCGGCGCGCCGCCGCGATCGCGGTCGCGTCGGCTTTTCTTGCCCTTCTTGCCGCGGCGGTTGGGGTCGACCGCGCCGCCCGCCGTCACCGGCGCTGCGTCGTCTTCTTCGTCTTCGCCGTCGTCGTCTTCGCCGCTGGGCGCCGCTGCCGCTGGTTCAGTAGCGGCGGGCTGCGCGGGAACCGGGCTAGCCTGCACCTTGAGTGGCGCAAGCACCGCAGTCGCATCCGGATCGGCAACCTTGGGCGCAGGCTCGGGCGCGGGCGCGGTCGGCGCGGGTGCGGGCGCCGCAGGCTCGGGCGCCGCCGGGGCGGCAACGGGGGCGGGTGCGGCTGCAGCAGGTTCTGGCTTGGCCGGTTCGGCCGCGATCTTGACGACCACGGTTGGCGCCGGTTCCGCATCGGCGCCGGCGGCGCCGGACAGGGCGCTCGTTCGTTGCGGCACGATCGCGTCATCGCCGCTCGGCAGGGGCCCCCAGGTCGCCACCGCGGCTTGCAAGGTCTGCTGCCACGTCGCCGCGGCTGGACGCTTGGCCGGGTCCTTGTCGAGGGCATCCGCCAGCGCAGCCTGCAGGTCTTTGACGCCCTTGAGCGCCGGCTTGACCAGGTCGAGCCGCAGCGGCTTTTCGGCCGCCTGGCGCTTGATGACCGACAGCGGCTGTGGACCGTGGAAAGGCGGCTTGCCGGCGGCAAGGGCCCACACCGCAGTTGCCGCGCAGTACACGTCGGACGCGCTCGACAGCGATCCGCCCTTGCACGCCTCGGCAGCCAGGTACTCTGGTGCGCCAAAGAAACCTTCGGCCGTCGACCCGGGCGCGACGCCCGGCAGCAAGCGCCACCAGCCGTAGCCGAACGTGCGCACTTTGCCGCCCGCCGCCCCGCCTTGTACCCACAACCGATGCGGCCCGAGGTCGCCGACCCACGCGTCCACCGCCGCGGCCGCGGCCGAGGCTTTGGCCATCGCCAGCGCGGCGTCGAGCAGGTGCGGCATTTCCAGCTTGTCGCGGCGCCGCAGCAGCTCTTCGGCGATGCAGCCGTCGGTTGCTTCGGTGGCGATCCAGGCGCCCGCCTCGTCGCGGCCCCAGCAGTAGGCCAGCAACGCTTGCGGGCAGGCCGCCAGCTTGCGGTTGTCGTCCAGCACGGCCGCAAGCGTCGCGTCATCGGTCTGGGCGCTCGCGGAGACGCGCAGTACCAGCGCAGGCGCCCCGAGCTGGTCGTCTGTCGCGCGCACCAGCGCGCCGAGCTTGGTGGTTTCCAGCGTTTCGTGGGCGGTGAAGCGCTGGCCGATCTTGTCGCTCATGGAGATTCCCCGGAGCCCTGGGTCGCGGGCCTAGTGCTTGCGACGCCAACGGGCGCATTTGGGTGGCTGCGACCGCCCGCGTGGACTGCGCAACCGCCCCCAATCGCCTGGCGGCCGACCGCGCGCCACCGCGATCACGCCTCCCAGCGAAGCGCACGATGATAGGACCGTTGCGCACCCGGGGGCAAGGTGGTGTCCTTGCGCACGTAACTGCGCGATCCATCGACTACAACGTCGCCTGCGCTGCCCATGCAGGCGCGGAACGTCTTCACAATTTGCCGCACCGCCGTCAAGCGCGCTCCGTGCGCCGCGCTGGCGCAGGCTACGCCGTGCGCACACCGTTGCTATCAAATGGAAAGTGCGAGAGGCCAATCCGGTTGCCTTCGGGGTCGCGGACGTAGACCGTCCACGGCGATTGGTGCACCACGTCTACGCCGCAATGGCGCAGGTGGTCCAGCCAGATCTGTCGATTCTGCCAGTGGATTTCGACGGCCAACAGGTGCAATCCGGTCCGACTGTCCTGCCACGGAGGCGGATCGGGTTGCGCCGCGGTCGCCTCCAGCGCCAGCACGCTGCCGCCCAAGCGCAGCCACACCGAACGGTCGCCGCTGCCATCGGCGGCCGGCCAGCGCCGGTCGATCCGCAACCGCAGCACGCGGTCGTAGAATCGCACCATCGCCGGCAGATCGCGGCACTGGATCGCGAGGTGGTGGACGCCAAAGGGCGCAATCGGCGGCACGGCCATGGCGAGTTGCCTGTCCGATCGGGCGCGACCGGCGGCGGCGTTATCTCCTTTGGCGGCCCCGGCGGTCAATGGCCGATCCGCTTTGCTGTTTGCCGCTTCGGGCTGACGCGGTTGCCAAAACGCGGATGGCTATTTAGGCTTGCCGCCGCGGCGCAGCCGTGGCGCAGGGACATGTGCATGGATAATCCAACCACGATTGGCTTTTGGGGCGCCAACCTGGCCTCGCGCGCGGTTCTTCGCGGAGGCCAGATCGCCATGGCGTTGTGGTGCGCCGGGTGGCTGATCGGCTGCGCCAACCCCGAGTTCGAGCAGGTTCGCAACTACAAGGAATTTCTCAACAGCGCTCGGCCGCAGCTGCAAGCGATGAACAAGGTGCGGCAAGAACTGTACGAGGCCGACGACATCGACGCGATGCTGACCAAGTTTGACACCGGCTTGCTGGTCAACATCGAGGGCCTGCGCCACCTGGCCGACACCGCCAAGGCACCCGAAGGCAAGCTTGGCGAACTGCATCAGGCCCTGCGCCAGAACATGGACGACTACGTCGTGGCGACATCGGCGCTGGTCAAACGGCTCAAGTCCGCCAAGAAATCGGGCAACGACGACGAAATCCAGCGCGCGATCCTGGACTGGGGCGCCAAAGACAAAGCTTTTGGCGATCAGATGTTCAAGCTCGTGACCGACCTGAACCACTACCTGGACCAGCTGGTCAAGAAGTAGCCGCGATCGCGCGCCGTTAGGGCCTGTAAAAGAACAAGTCAATCGACACGTGCGCGGAGCGGAGCGGCGAGTCGACTTGCAAAGTCGCGAGCTTGCGACCCACCAAGCAAACAGTGGGCCAACGTAGAAAATCGAGTAGATTTTTTACGGGCCCTTACCGGGCCCTCAAGGCAGCGGCTGCCGCAGCACCCGCAGCCGGGCGCGCATGCCCGCGGTGGCGTGCCAGTTGCCCTGGTCGTCGATCACCAGCGCTTCGCGCGCGCCCCAGCCAACCACCGTGGGCAGTCCCGTCTTGCCGAGGATCATCAGCGGCTTGCCCAGCGCATCGGCGATCGTGGCCGAGTCCGCGATGACCACCGCCGCGCGCGTGCCCTTGGCCGGCCAGCCGGTGCGCGGATCGAGCACATGGTGGTAGCGGACGCCACCCGACTCAAAGTAGCGCTCATAGTCGCCCGAGGTTGCGAGCGATTCGCCGGGCAGCAGCTCCAGCGTCGCCCACATGTCGTTGGTGTCGCCGCGCGGATCGCGCAACCCGGCCAGCCACGGGCCATGCGGCCCCCGGCCGATCGCCAAAAGTTGACCACCCGCGGACAGCAAGGCGTCGGTTATGCCGTGGCGGGCCAGGGCCTGCGCCGCGCTGTCGAGCGCCCACCCCTTGGCGATGCCGCCCAAGCCGATCGCCATGCCCTTGTCGGCCAGGCGCACGCCGCGGCTCGCCGGGTCCAGGTGCAGCCGTTGCCAGCCCACCAGCGCCTGCTGGCGGGCGATCGCCTGACCGTCTGGTACCTTGGGCGGCGCGCCCAGCCGAAAGTCCCACAGGCCCCACAGCGCCGCCCAGGTCGGATCGAACGCACCGCCGGTCTTTTCAGCCAGGTTGCGCGCCAGCACCAGCACCGCGAAAAGGGCTTCGCTGACCACCACCGCAGGGCCGCCGGCCGCGCGGTTGACCGCGCCCAGTTCCGACTCTGGGCGCCACTCGTTCATGCGTTGTTCGACGTCGTCCAGGATACGAAAAGCCGCCTGGGCGCCCGCCGTGGCACTGGGGCCCGTCGGCAGGCTGACTTCAAAGACCGTGGCCATGCTCGGCGCGCGCAG
>CAXRHS010000651.1:0-5083 GCA_964230235.1 Myxococcota bacterium | reverse complement strand
CATCGACGTCATCCTCAACCCCTCGGCCAGCCACTTCGCGTTTGGCAAACAGCAGATTCGCAAGCAGTTTGTCATCGAGGGTTCGCGTGCGTTTGGGGTCACCTACGTCTACGCCAACCTGGTCGGCAACGAGGCCGGCCGCGCCATCTACGACGGCGGCGCGATCGTGGCCTCGGGTGGCGCACTGGTCGCCGAAGGACCGCGGTTTGCCTTCACCGACGGCTACATCGTGGCGGCCTCGTGCGACGTTGACCGCACCCGCCTGGACCGCGCCCGCACCGTCAGCTTTGCGCCCGACCAGGACGACAACGACGCACTGCTGGTGGCGATCCCGGCGACGTTCGACCTTTTCGAGCCCAAGCACCGGATGACTTTTTGTTCGATGGCGAGGCCGGAACCAGTCGCCCCAGACGCCGAGACGCAAAAGCTGTGGGACTTTGCGCGGGCGGTGGCGCTGGGCCTTTTCGACTACCTGCGCAAATCGCGGGCGCAAGGCTATGCGCTGTCGTTGTCGGGGGGCGCCGACTCGGCGGCATGCGCAGTGCTGGTCCGAGCCATGCTGCAACTGGCGGCGCAAGACCTGGGCTTGCAGGGCTTGCGCGAACGCCTCGGCCACATCGCCGCGCTGCGCGACTGCGGCGACGTCCAGGCGATGATGACCCAGCTACTGACCACCGCCTACCAGGCGACCGCCAACTCCGGCGCGGTCACGCGCAAAGCGGCGGCAGCCATCGCCAAGGCGGTCGGGGCGCGCCACCACGTGTGGTCGGTGCAGCCAGTGTTGAACCAATACCACCACATGGCGGCGCGCGCGCTGGGCCGGCCGTTGCAGTGGCAGACCGACGACATCGCGTTGCAAAACATCCAAGCGCGGGTGCGGGCACCGGGCATCTGGTTTCTGGCCAACGTCGAGAACAAGCTGCTACTGACGACGTCGAATCGCTCCGAGGCCGCCGTCGGCTACGCCACCATGGACGGCGATACGGCCGGCGGGCTGGCGCCATTGGCCGGCATCGACAAGCACTTCTTGCGGCGCTTCTTGCGGTGGCTGCACAAGCCCGATCGGCCGGAACTGCCTGGACTTGAAACGGTGCCCGAGCTGCGCCACATCAATGCCCAGCAGCCGACCGCCGAACTGCGGCCGCCGGACCAGAAGCAGACCGACGAAGACGACTTGATGCCCTACGATGTGCTCGACTGCTTGGAGAAAGCGGCGATCCGCGACAAGCAGCTGCCGATGGAAGCGTGGCAGACGGCCTGCGACCGGTTCACCGAGCGCGATCCGGCGCAGCTGGCTTTGTGGGTGCGCCGCTTCTACACCCTGTGGTGCCGCAACCAGTGGAAGCGCGAGCGCTACGCCCCCAGCTTCCACCTCGACGACGAGAACCTGGATCCGCGCAGTTGGTGTCGGTTTCCAATCCTGTCGTCTGGGTATGCGCGCGAATTGCAGGAATTGGTCAAGCGGGTGGCTGCGGGGTGATCGCGCGCCGGGCGCGCGGCAACCTACGCTGGGCAGTGGAGGACCCCATGGCGCGGCGTACTTTCAGTCTGTGGATGGCCGCCGCCGCTGTCGTTGCGCAAGCGGCGGCGGTGAGCCTGGCAGCCGAATCGCAAAAGCCCGGCGAGTGGCTGATGCCGCGCCACGATGCCCGCCAGACCAACTGGTCGCCGTTGCACGCCAAGATCGCCAGTCCAGCTGTGCGCTGGCGCCTGCCGTTGCCGAGTCAACTGGGGTCCCTGGTTGCCGCGGATGTGGACCTGGACGGCCATGATGAGTTGCTCACGGTCAACGCGGGCCGGGCCGCAGCCCACAGCACCAAAGGCAAGCTGCTGTGGCAGACGGCCAGCCTTGGGCTGGCGTGGCTGTACGCCGGTGCTGACTTTGACGGCGATGGCGCCCGCGATGTCCTGGCGGGGGCGCAGACGCGGGTCTACCTGCTGCGGCTGGCCAACGGCGAGCCATGGTGGTCGTCGCCGGCGGGCCAGTACCTGAGCATCGCGACCGCGGCGGTCGCCGACATGACCGGCGACGGTACGCCTGAGTTGGCGTTGGGCGATGCATCGGGTCCAGCCAGCGCGATCGGCCCGGAGTTGACGGTCTACAGTTTTGCGGGCGGCAAGGGCGCGCAATTGGTCAAGACCGACATGCCCGGCGCCGAAGGGTATTTTCCATACGGCGGCCATGTGCATGCCTTGGATGTCGACGGCGACGGTGCAGCCGACTTGCTGCTGCCTGGCTACAAGCGCATTGGCGCTTTCAGCGGCAAGACCGGCCAGCGCATCGCAATGACACCTGAGCTACCGCACCTATTCATGTTTCAACCAGTACAGGCGTGGCGACCACCGGCGATCACCGCCGCACCGCACATCGTGTGGCCTGCCAGCAACCCGGGCAGTGGCGGCACCCAAAGCCAGGTCGGCTGGTACGTGCTTCAGAAACAGGGCAGCGAGCTGGCTGTTGCCTGGAAATACCAGGCGGTCGTACCGGCCGACGAAGCGGTCGTTGCCGTGCCCGGCAGCGTCGGCGACTTGGATGGCGACGGGCAAGGCGAACTGGTGGTCAGTCAGTTCACCGCCGGCAAGTGGCGGCTGGCGGCCTTTGACCTGGCGTCCGGCGCGACGCTCAGCGTGTTGGACGCCGCTGTCGTGACGCCAGGCTACCAGCCTGGCCCGGTGTTGCAGGGCTGCGTAGCGATGGCAGGCGGCAAAGTTGCCCTGGTGGTCGGGATGCACGCGGCACGACTGCTCACACCATTTGCTCCGCACCAGTTGGTCAGCTGGGACCGCAAAAGCGGCTTTGCTGTCGCGGCGGGGCTGGGCGCTGGCGAGTGGTTTGCCGGCAACCGGCCCAAAGCCAACGCCGCGGGTCCGTCGTATGTCAATGCTTCGCCGTTGCTAGGCCTGGACGACGGCAAGCCCGCGATCGAACTGTTGATGACACGCGACACCGATGGTGACCTGCGCGCCGACCGCTTGGAGCGTTTGCGCTGGTCCACGGCCGGTGTGGCAGTACTGGGCGACGCCGCATTGCCGGCAACCGCTGCGCCGATCGGGATGCTGTCCATGGGGTCGGCGCTGTCGGTTGTACTCGCCTCAGCAGATGGCCAGGTCCGCCAGTGGAGCCCGCAGCTGCAACTCATCAACGACGGCAATGGCGACGGCCTGGCCGATCTGGTTCGCTACACCGCCGGCGCGGTTCAGCTTGCCATTGGCCGGCCCGATCCAAGCGCCGCGCCAATCTTGACCATGATCAATGGCCCGCTGGTGCGCGCCTTCTCGCTGCAAGAGGCGGGGCCGGCTGCACCGCCGGCGCAGTTGTGGACGCACGCGATTGCCGGGGCGCCGGTGTCGCTGAACCTGGCTGATACCACCGGCGACGGTCAGCGCGAGGTCATCGTGGGGTGGCACCCGCCGGGCAAGACCTTTGCCTTGCGGGGGATCGCCGTCGCCGGTGGTCCCGCTTTCAATTGGACAGCGCCCGCACCCCTGCGGCGGGCGGCCATCGGCTGGCGCGGTCCGCTGGTTCACGACGTCGACGGCGATGGCGCGGACGACCTGCTTTTACGGGTGCCCGCCGCCGAGCCGACGCCGACGCCGCACGCGGCGATGTCGGTCTGGAGCGGCAAAGCGCAAGCCTGGCTGTGGCCGGCCGGACCGGACTGCGCCGCGCTGTCCGACACCGATCTAAGTCTGGACACCTTTGCGCAGCCCGCACGGGTGGTTGGCTCACCGTACTTGCAGCGCCTGGTGTGCGACGGATTGTCGGGCGCAGCCGTGGTCAAGGGGCAGGGGCAGCAGGGCACCTACGGCACGCCAATGGTGGCACAGTTGGCGGGAGGGCCGGGCGGCGACTGGGTAATGGGCGGCGCCGCGGGCGGGATGGCTGCAGTCAGCGGCACAACCGCAAATAACCTGTGGTATCACGAAGATTTGCGCTTTGCCGGCGGGCCGTCGGCGCTGGTGCAGGTCGCCGGCAAACCGGTCAGCCTGCACATCGCAGGCGGCGCCGCCGAGGTGCACGTCCGCGACGCCGCGACCGGCGCGCTGCTGTGGTCGAGGGTTGTCACGGGCAAGCAATTGTGGCCGGTCGGCAGCCAACCCAAGCACGCGACGACCATTGGTCAGGGCGTCGCGCTGGGCGGCATCGGCGGGCCGGGCGAGCCGACCGCTGTCTTGACCACCAACGAAGGCCTGATCTACGCCATCCGCATCGCCGACGCCTCGCTGGCGTGGACCTACGATGCCCAGGGCACGGTGGGCGCCCTGCTGGCGGCCGACGTCGACAACGACGGCGCCAACGAACTGGTGGCCGCCATGCCCAACGGCGAACTGGTCGCCATCGATGGCAATGTGGCCACGCCACCTGCCGCCGTGCGCGACAACGCCGCCCCGCCCGCCGGCAACCCAGCGACCGACATCGACGAGCAGGAGTCTGCCGAGCAACTGTGGGCCGGTTGGGACGCCGTCCCGGGCGCAAAAGGCTACGTAGCGCGCGTCATCGACGATACCGGTGGCCAGATCGTGCCCGCGGTCGCGGTCGCCGGCACCTCGACGTCGGTTGGCGGGCTGTACCTGCAGCCGGGCCGCACCTACCGATGGGCGGTCGCCAGCCACGCCTCAGAGGGCGCCGACGCCTCGTTCTCTACCGAGACGCTGTCAGACGGCATCCAGGTCGTCGATGTGTCGCCGCCGTGGTTCAGCGACAGCACCTGCGTGCCCGGTTGCGCACTGGCGCAGGGGGCAGCGCTGCGGGTCACGGCCACGGCGCGCGACCACACCCGCCTGGCCGAGGTGCGGTTGACGCTGGCGCGGCAGGGCGTGGCCAAGCCGCTAGCGAGCGCGCGGTGGCCGCGTCTGGCGACAACCTATGCGGTGGACTGGCAGACCACACTGGCCGATCCGGGCACCTATGAGGTGGCGCTGTTGGCGGCCGACCTGGCGGGCCACACCACCCAGACCACGCTCGCGGTGCTGGTCTGCGACAAAGGACTGGAACCCAAAGGTGATGCGTGCGTGCCGCCCTCACCCAAGCCGCCCGGTCCGGTCGCGCTGAACGGCAGCCACGCCAGCGGCTGCGCGGCCG
>CAXRHS010000650.1:0-2896 GCA_964230235.1 Myxococcota bacterium | reverse complement strand
GCTGCGCGTGGCGCGCCAGGTGTTGCGCTTCGCGGCAGACGACCGCCAGGCGCAGCTGCTGGAATCGCTGCTCGGCCGCAACGACGAGGCAGTCTTGCTGCTGGTGCTGCCAGAGTTGGTCGGCCGCGGCCGTCCCTCGGTCCTGCCGCGGCTGATTGAACTGGTGGACGACCAGCGGCCGGGCGTGCGCAACTTTGCGATCGACACGCTGGTCGCCAAGCGGCATACGCTGGCCCTGCCTGCGCTGGTGCGGCGATTGGGCGTCGAACGCCTCAAGCCGACGCCCGAAAACCTGACGCTGCGCACCAAGCTCATCAATGCCATGGCGCATATCGGCGCAGACACCGACGCGCCGGTGCCCCCGTTGATGGAAGCGCTGGAGTTGCCGGACCAGCGCGACGCCGTGCTCGACGCGCTGCAAGTGGTCGGCGCGCCGGCGGTTCGGGCGGCCGCCTACCTGCTGCAGACCGCAGAGCGCAATCGCATTGAGACTGCACTCATCGTGCTCAGTCACCTGCGCATCCATGCGGCGCCCGAGTTGGTGCCCGTGCTCGGCAATGCCCGCGACGAGACGACGCGCGCGCTCATCGCCGATGTGCTGGCACACCTGGCGGTGCCGGAAGTGCGCGGCGAGATTCTGCGGATGGTGCGCGAGCGCAAGTTCAGTGATTTGCGCCAGGGCCTGTTGCTGGCGCTGACCTTGTACGACGCGCAGGTCCGTCAACTGCTGATGGATCTGGCAGGCGACAAAGACCTCGGCGTTCGGCGCATTGCCCTGGACCTGCTGTGGCGGCTGGCCGACCCGGAGACCTGGCCGGTGCTGCGCCACATGGCCACCCGCGACGAAGATGTGAACACGCGCATTCTCGCCATGCGGGCCATGGTGGGGACCGGCGATCCGAAGGTCGTGGACTACCTTCGCAAGCTGGCGGTGGTCAACAACGTCGACGAGCGTCTGGAGGTACTGAAGTCCATCGGCCGCGTCGACGACCGGAGCGGAGCGACGGTGCTGACGCAGCAACTGTCCGACCCAAACGATGCGGTGTTTCGGGGCGCGCTCAACAGCTTGCGGCGGCTGACTTTTCACAACGGCCCTCGCCGCGAGGCGGAGTGGCTGGCCTGGCTTGAGGCAGAAAAGCAGCGCAAGCCAGAGGGTTACGAAGAAGTCGAGCCCGTGCTGCACCGTTTTGACGTCGACGGCCGCGAGATGGGCTGGCTGGAGTCTGGCTCGCCGGACGACAAGACCATCGTGGTCGTGGCCGGCGCGCCGTACCGCGACGCCGGGCACCTGATGCCGCACGTGTGGCGGCTGGCAGGCAGCTACCACGTCGCCGTGTTGCAGCGCGGCATCAGCCCGTATTCGGCCGCCACGCTGTCCGAAGCCGTGCTCGGTCAGGAACTCGGCAAGATGCTGCAAGCGCTCAAGAAAAAACAGGTGGCGCTGCTGGGCGACCCGACGACCGCGCACTTCGTGTTGCGCTACGCCAACGAGCACCCGAGCCAGATCGCCGCAGTCCTGTTGCACGGTGGACCGTGGCCCACCCTGTCCGCGGCGCGCAACCTGGCTACCGAGATCGATGCGGCGATGCCCCAGCCGTGGAAAGAAGACGCCCTGTGGGCCCAGCAACAAGCGGGTCTGCTGGTGCCAGCGCTGCGGCAAAAAGTGCTGGCGCGCGCGTACCTTTCGGCCATTCTCGGTGACCCGGAGCACGCGCGCGCGGTGCGGCCGACGCTGCTGTTTGACGACGGCTTCAGCCTGCAGGCGCGCGACCGGGCGGTGGCCGACGCGGCGACGTTTGATCCGGCCAAGGCGGCCGTGCCGATGCTGGTGCTGCAGGGCACCAAGGCACCGTGGTCCAAGTCGACCCTGGAAGCCATCGACAAGCTGCCGGCAGCGACGCGCAAGCAGATGAAGTTGGTGCGGCTGGAAGGCTGCGGAGCCATGCCGCTGGTCGAAGCGCCAGAGGCTGCGGTCACCGCCGTCAAAGAGTTCCTCAATTAGCCGCTGCCCGCGAAACGCGAAGAACCATCCCCCAATGGCGTGATGTCGCTTGCCGACGCCCCCAACGAGCCGTCCAATGCGCGGTTGCCGACTCTGCTGGGCTTGGTAGGACCAGGTCCAATGCGCGGCTGTCTCGCTATCGCTACGTTGGGCGCATTGCTGGCTGCGGTCGGTTGCCGGCGCGCCGCCGAGCGCCCTGCCCCGCCAGTTGTGCAAGAGGTTGCCATGTCGCGTGAAACCGCCAACTGGATGCCGCACCCCGGTTCGGTGCCGATGCCACCCGAATCGGTCGCCGCGCTGCGCCGCGCCGTCGCCGCATTGCCAGCCGAGTTCGCGCCGCGGACCCGCCACTATGGCAGCCAGGAACACAAGTCGAGCGCTGAACACCCTGACCCGCTGGCGCCGGCCGGCAGCAGGCCGAACTACGTCAACCGGTTGCTGACCGAAAACAGCCCGTACCTGCGGCAGCATGCCTTCAATCCCGTCGACTGGCGGCCGTGGGGCGAGGCGGCTTTCGCGGAGGCGCGCGCGCTGAACCGGCCGATCTTCTTGTCGATTGGCTACGCGACGTGTCACTGGTGCCACGTCATGGAGCACGAGAGCTTTGAGGATCTCGAAGTCGCCACGGCGATCAACAGCTTGTACGTGCCGGTCAAGGTCGACCGCGAAGAGCGCCCCGACGTCGACGCCGTCCACATGGCCGCGGTGCAGGCGATGACCGGCCACGGCGGCTGGCCGATGAGCGTGTGGTTGGCTGTCGATGCTTCGGCGACCAGCGGCGTGCAGGGCCTGCCGTTCTTTGCCGGCACCTATTTCCCACCCCGGGATGGCGACCGCGGTTCACGGACCGGCTTTCTGACGCTGCTGCGCCACTTTGCGCAGGCGTGGCAGCGC
>CAXRHS010000649.1:0-5264 GCA_964230235.1 Myxococcota bacterium | reverse complement strand
GGCGTGGCTGGCCAACCGCAACGCGCTGGTCGCAGTAGCGCCCGCCATTTGGGGCACGGTCGCGTGGCTGCGCTGGCGGCAGCACGGCTGGCGGTCGGGCAGGGCCTGGGCGGTCGCAGGGTTTGCCGTTGGCCTTGCCGGCGGCGAGACCGCGCTCAGCGCGCTGGCGTTGCCGGTCTGTTTCGAGCTTTCCGGCGCAGGCGCACCAGGTTCGCGCTGGGCCGAGCGGTTGCGGGCGCTGTGGCCTTTGCTGGCGCTGGCCGCGCTGTATGCCGTCAGCTACAAGGCAATGGGCTTTGGTGCCCGACATTCTGGTGCGTACCTGGACCCTGTGCGCGAGACCGGGCCGTACCTGGCTGCGGCCGCGCTGCGCATTCCGGGTCTGCTCGGCGTGTTGACCTTCAACGCGCCGATCGAGATCACCGTCGGCGTTCCAGGTGCCATTTGGGGCTTTGCCGCGGCGGGTCTTGGCGGGGCCATCGCGGTTGGCTGGCTGCTCCGGCGCGCCTGGCCGGCCATCGACGCCCACGCGCGCGCGCACTTGACCTGGATCCTGGCTGGTTCTCTGCTAGCGTTGGTGCCTGTGGCGGCGACTTTTCCGGCGGGCCGGCTGCTGACGGTGGCCAGCATCGGCGGCGCTGCGGCGGTGGCCTGTGCCATCGGACCCTTGCTGCCAAGCCTTGCCGCCTCGACGGGCCTTGCTACGCTGCGCACGTCGGGCCTGGCCGTGGCTGGTGCCAGGCTGCTGGTGGTCTTGCACTTGATCGCGGCGCCGGTTGCCTTTGTGGGCGGTACGCTGGTCTTGGGGTGGGCCTCGCGCGCGGTTGCTGGACCCGCGTACAGGGTGGGCTTGGACGCTGCTGCTGGAAAAACCGCTATTTTCCCAGCAGTTCCAGACATCATGGGCATCTACGGCATGTTGTGGCGACTCGCCAACAAACAGCCGGCACCGACGCGCTGGCGGGCGTTGGGGCTTGCGCTGCACGACCTCGAAATGCGGGTGGTCGACGCGCATACCTTGCAACTGCGGACGGTCAATGGCGTGTTGTTGGCGACCGAGGCCGAACAACTGATGCGCGGGCCGGACGATCTTTTCGCGCCCGGCGACCAGGTCCAGACCAACGGCATGACCGTGACGGTTCAAAATACCGACGGCAAGGGCCACCCGACGCAGATGGCGTTTCGCTTTGACTTGCCGCTCGCAGACCCAGAGCACGTCTGGTTGCAGTGGAAAGGGGGGCAGTTGCGCACGCTGACCTTGCCGGAACCTGGAAATTGGGTGTTGCTCAAGCGCGAGCCGGGCATCTTTGGGTTTTGACCACACGGCGCGATGGCGTCTTGCTGGCCGGATTGGAGCGGCTCGGCGCCGCGCTTGACGATAGCCCCCGCAACAGGCTGGCGTGCCGCAAAAACTGGTCGGCGGCCGGTCCTACCGTATTCTGCTGGGCCAGCGCGTCCCTTTCGACGTCTCGCCGCACCATGCCCACGATTCTGCTGCTCATCGCCTCCAACGTGTTCATGACCGCGGCCTGGTACGGGCACTTGCGGTTTCGCGATGTGCCGATGTGGCAAGCGATCGTGGTCAGTTGGGGCATCGCAGGCGTTGAGTACGCGCTGCAAGTTCCGGCGAACCGCTTGGGCTACGGTCGGTTTTCTGCTTTCGAGCTCAAGATGCTGCAAGAGGTCATCACGCTGGTGGTGTTCGTCGGCTTTGCCGCGCTGTGGCTCGGCGAGCGGCCGCGCTGGAACCACTTGGTCGCATTTGGGTTGTTGGTGGCCGCCGTTTACTTCGCGTTTCTGCCGGCCGCCAAACAGGCATAGCCCCTTTTTTGGGGTCTCGGAACGGTTGCCTCAGCTATTGCGTTGGCCCGGTCGTTTGTTTCGCGGGTCACGCGCTCTTGGACTGGGAGCCAGGCGCGCGATTCCGCTGGTTGCCGAGCGTGTTCGGGTCGCTTTTGCTCCGTTCGAGCGCCAGCAAACCGCGATTTCCCAGTTCCTTAGGACCCGTGTAAAAACAAGTTGATCGACACAAGTGCGGAGCGGAGCGGCGAGTCGACTTGCAAAGTCGCGAGCTTGCGACCCACTTGGCAGGCAACGGGCCAGCGTGGAACATCGTATAGATTTTACACGGGTCCCTAGTCGCCGCGCACCACGGTCACCGACGCCGTCGCCGCGTGCAAGAGCGCGGACTCGAGGGCTTTTGCATCCGGCTGACCGGCGGCCACATCGACGGAGTCCAGCCAGGTCGCCGGCAGTTCGATGGCGGTGTGCAAGGCCACCTGCAGCGGTTCGTGCGGCCCGACTTTGGCGCGCACTTGCGCGGCCAGCGAACCGGCTGGCAGCGTCCACTTGACCGCGACACCGCCCTTGGGAAGACGATCGCCTTTGGGCGAGCCATCCCAGACCCGCGCGGTGACCACGGCGCGCCGCCAGGCGACCTGGGCGTTCGCCACCGTACCCAGCGGCAGGTCCAGCGGTCCAGCCGGCACCACCACGCCGGAGGGCAGTGCAGCGTCGACGGTGACATCGAGCGGCAGCACCAGCGGACCCGCGCCTGCCGCGCCGAGCAAGCCGGCCTCGACCTCGGCGTAGTCGACGAGGCGCCCGTCGCTCGCGTGACAATGCCCGCCGTGACACAGCGTATAGTCCGGCGGCGGTTTGGCAGGGTCAAACGACAACTTGGCAGCGTCCGCAGCGACCGTGACGCGCGCCTTGTCCAGTTCGACCTCAAAGCGCTCGTAGCGCCACAGGTACTCGCTGGCCGTCTTGAAGCGGCCGTCGGGCAATAGGCGGTCCGCCGCCACCGTTGCGCGAAATTGGACGTTGAGCGTCAGCACGCCCCACGGGTTGCCGGGCTCCCAGGCGCAGGCCGGCCACAGGCAAGCCAGCACTGCGCAAAGGATGCGCTTACGGGCTGCCATGCAGCGCCTCATACAGCGTCTTGGCCAGGCCGCGCACGTAGTCATCAAAGCGTTGTCCGGTTGAGAAGTTGGCGCCGCCCGGCACGATCGCCATTCGCAGCCCGGTCAGCTTGGCCACCTGGTCCGATGCGCCGCGCGGATAGTATTCCTCTTGGGCCAATGCCTTGGCTCCGGTCGTACGCACTGTCCCCACCACCTTGGCCAGGTGCCCGGGATCGGGCGGAATGCCCGGGCGCGGCTCGACAGTGATCACCTGCTTGAGGCCCAACCAGTCCACCAGATAGACCAGCGAGTCGTGGTACACGACCAGCCTGCGCTCGGCTTCCGGCAGCGCCGCGAACTTCTGCGTCCATTCATGGGCGAGCACCTTGAAGCGTGCGGACATCGCCGTCGCGTTCTTGGCATAGTCCGCCGCGTGGGCCGGATCCAGGGCAGCCAGGGCCTTGCCCAGCGCCACCGCGACCAACGCCGCCGCGCGCGGATCCCAGTGAAAGTGCGGATTTCCGCCTGGATGGATGTCGCCCATCGCCCGGTCCACCTTGCCGGGAACCGCGAGACGCAAGACATGCATGGAGGCGTCAAAGTAGCCCGCGGTGCCGGTCTGGATTTTCGGGTTGCGGGCCTGGCGCACCAGGCCGGGCAGCCAGCCAACCTCTAGCTCAAGGCCGTTGACCACCAGCAAATCCGCGCGGTTGAGCGAAAGGATCGGGTTCGGGCGCGCGTCGGTGTAGTGCGGGTCCTGGCGCGGACTGAGCAGGCACTCGACTGCGGCGTGCGGCCCGGCGACTTCGCGCGCCAGCGCGGCCAGGCTCGGCAGGGTCGCCACCACCTGCAACGCCGAAGCCGGCAAGGCGAGCCCGAGCGCGGTGAGCCAAACGGCCGACAACATCAGTTTGCGCATGGTGTGCAACTCCTAGAATCCGTGCGAACCATGGGCGCCGATCAGCGCTTCCAGCGCCACCACCGCACCCCAGATGGGTTCGACCCGCCAGCCTGGCCGGTCGAGGGTGGCCTGCAACCGGACCCGCGAGAAGTGCGAAGGGTAAAATGTCAGCTGCGCGGCATGGCGCTGCCGGTTGCCGGTCCAGTCGGGGTCGAGCGGATCTTGCGCCACGCCCGTTGTCCATTCGGTGCGCAGCCCGGCCTCCCAGCGCAGCCCGAATGCGCCGACCAGGTGCGCATAGCCAGCATGGTCCACCAGGGCGCGCCCCGGCACCTGGCGCGCGCGAACCGCGTGCTCGACTTGCAGCGACAAGTGGCGCCTTTCGGGGTCCGCGACCGGTCGGTAGCGCAAGTACAAGTCGCCGCCGACGATTTCGCTGCGGTTGCCATTGCCGCTGGCGTTGGGGCCGGCCTGGCCCGATGCCGACAGCGTCAGCGACCAGTCGTCATCGAACGGCACGAATGTCTTGAGGTTGGTGGTGTACGCCACATCGCCTGGACCGCGGACCGGCAGGTCATTGCCGCCCAGCAGCGAGCGCGCGCAGCAAGCACCGACGGCGTCCGTCGCCGAGGCCTTGATCTCGACGTACCAGGGCAGCGGCAGCAGCCAGCCGAACTGCGCGCCCAGACCGCGGCTGCCTTCGCTGCCAAAGAACTTGCCGATCATCAGCGGCTGGTCGGCAAAACTCCAGCTGTGCAGGTGGGTGGGGTTGATGCGGCCAAACGCGGTCAGGAACTGCCCAGCCTTGAGCTGCAGGCCACCGGGCAGAGCCGACGTTTCGGCGTACATTTCCTCTACTTCGACGCCAAACTGCGCAAAGACGATGTTGGCTTGCAGGGTCAGGTAGGGGTCGACCGACGATTCGGCGTGCAATTCCAGTTGTTGCAGGTTGAAGCCGTTGCGCTTGGGGTCGTGGCCCCCGGTGAGCAGCGGCTTGGCTTCGCTGTAGCCGGCCAGCGCGGTGTCGAGTACCAGCGACCGCGCCGGGTTTGACGCCGCTGCGCTGACCGCAGGCTGCGGAGCCGCCGGTGCGGTCGGCGCGGAACTGGCGTCGGCAGCCGCAGCGTCGGACAGTGCCTGGAGCTCGGCATCGCTTAGCGCCGCTGGCGAGGCGTCGGCCGGCGCGGCTACCGCGGTCGCATCGGGTGCTGCCTCGGCCGGTTGGGCTGCCGCGGGCGCCGCGGAGACCAGTAGCGCCGCCACGGCACCAGACACGGGCAGAGCGTGCCAGCGAGCGGCCGCAACTCCGGTGTGGGCGGGCGAGGACGGCAAAACGCGTTCCGGGCGCTGAACGGCAGACGCCGCCGCAGTCTAGGTCCAGGTCAGCTTGGATTGCAATGGCGGCGGGGCGGCAGGGGTGCGGATCGCCAATTGGGGTCCACCGCGTGCTGGGCGCAACT
>CAXRHS010000648.1:0-3235 GCA_964230235.1 Myxococcota bacterium | reverse complement strand
GCAAAGTCGCGAGCTTGCGACCCACTTGGCCAGCAACGGGCCGACGTGGAAAATCGAATAGATTTTACACGGGCCCTTTGGGCCCGCAGAAAGTCGACTCGATTCTCTCCGGTGGCCCATTGCTTTGCACGGCCCTGCGGGCGCGCTATCGTCCCGGCATGGCCGCGCCAGACCTCGACCTCAGCCTGCATGACCTGACCGAGCCGGTCGGCGACCTGGCCACCGCGCGCAAGGTGTACGGGCTTTTCCTGCAGAAAACCGCGCGGATTTTTCGCACCTTGCCGCTTGGCGCAGTCGCGGCGCACAACCGCGCCCTGTATCAACGGGCGATGGCCGAGCTGGTCGCGGCCGACGCGGCCAGGCCCGGAACGGCGGCTGGGCTGTTTCGCCTGCCCACAGTCTCGGCGTTCGTGCATTGCCTGGCCGGCCAGTTGCACGCTGGCGGCGACCTGGTGGCGCTGAACCGCTGGCTGCGGGCCCTGTGCGAGCAGGTGCTGCTGGAATTGGCCGTGGCGGGCCGGCTGGGCGCGCCGGTGCCGGTGGGGCCTTCGCACGACGACGCGGCGCGGTTGCTGTGCTCCCCAGTGGCCAATGTGGCGGTGCGGCCGGCCGTTGGTGCCACCGTGACCTACCACAACGGCTACCTGACAATTGGCGCGGGCGCGGACTCGGCGCGCATTGACCTGGTCAGCCCGCAACCAAGCGACGACCCGGTGGCGCGCGTGACCCGGCCGTACCATGCGGTTGCCCCAGGGCTGTGGGTCACCGACACCGACAACAACCCGCTGGCGATGATCGAAGCGCATCCGGACAAGCAGGGCAATCGGCCGGACTGGGGCGACAAGCAGCCGGCGCAATGGGTCGAAGCCTTGCGCGAGTCGTTGGCGCTGATAGACGCGCATTTGCCGCTGCTTGGACAGGAGTTGCGGTTGATTGCCAGGGTGTTTGTCGCGGTCGGCTGGGATGCGGAGCGCCACTTGTCGGCGAGCTACAAAGAAGTCATCGGCACACTGTACCTGACGCTGCACCCGCAGGCGATGACCATGGCCGAAGCGGTGGTGCACGAATATCAGCACAACAAGATCAACGCGGCGTTCCACCTCGATCCCCTGCTGCACAACGCGTGGTCACCGCTCTACGCCTCGCCGGTTCGACCGGACCCGCGGCCGTTGCATGGCGTGATTCTGGCCGTGCACGCTTTCCAGCCGGTGGCGCACCTGTATGAGGCGATGGCGCAAGCCGGCCACACGCTGGCCAGCAATGCGGCGTGGCAGGCGCGGTTTGCCAGAATCGTGCAACTGGATCGCGCCGGCGCGGCCACGGTGTTGAGCCATGTCAGGCCGACGGCGCTCGGCGCGCCGTTTTTTGCAGAAATGCAGCGCCTTGACGACCAACTGGGTCACATCCAAGCCACGCGCTGGGGCGAAGCGGTGGTGGCTGGCGCGCATTTGGACGAGCTGGCGGGCCACGACTGATCCGTTCGCGACAGCTGGCACGCTTGCCACTGGCGATTTTTGACCGGACCGGCAAGCGGGCCTAGCCTGTGCGACCGGTCCCCGCCTGGCGGGCGCCGCGGTGGTTGGCCATGATTGCCCCACAACCTGCACGGATCGCGCTAGCGCTTGCCCTGGCGACCGCCGCGTGTCTGTCTCCGACCAAGCAAGAATTCGTGCCAGTGGCGCAGCCCGCCGACGCGCTTGCCGGTGGCGACCCGGGCGTCGATGCCGCGCGAGCCGCCAGTGAGACTGTGGCCGACGACGCCGCGCCAACGCCTGACGGAGCCGCGGACGCCGCAGTAGACATCGCGGCGGCGTGCACCAGCGATCAGGCGTGCGCCGCGACAGTCCAGGTCCCGGCTTGCCAGTACGTGCGCTGCCTGGCGAGCGGTGGCGGCCCCGCGACTTGCCAACTGCTGCCCGAGAAGGACGGCAAGGCCTGCGGCGACGCCGAGTGTCTGGTCGAGGCTGGTTCGCCCATTCTGCAGGCGCGCCAGTGCCTTGCTGGGGCGTGCAACCCGACTGCCACCACCACCCCTTGCGGCGACGGCGACCCGTGCACCACCGACGGCTGCACCGCGGCCAACGGGTGCACCCACTCGTTCGTCGACTGCGGGGACGACAATCCGTGCACCAAAGATGCCTGTGAGGCCAAGGTCGGCTGCACCCATTTGCCGGCCGACGCCAGCCCGTGCGACGACGGCAACCTGTGCACGCTCAACGACGCTTGCAACAACGACCAGTGCCAGGGCGGCGCGACCAAGGACTGTGCGCAGGCAAGCCCTTGTCAATACGCCAGTTGCGTGGCAACCAGCGGCAAGTGCGTGTCGGCGCCACTGGCGGACGGTCAACCGTGCGACGACGGCAACCCCTGCACGCCCAAAGACGGCTGCAAAGCCGGCAGTTGCGTGGGCGCCGGCAACGTCTGCGACGACGGCAACGCGTGCACAACCGATGGCTGTGCAAGCGGCGGCTGCCAGAAATCGCCTGCGACCGGTCCCTGTGACCTCGATGCGTCGCTGTGCACCGCGGACGTGTGCGTGGCCGAGATCTGCACGCCCGGCAAGCCGCTTGGGTGCGACGACGGCAACCCGTGCACGGTCGACGCCTGCGCCGCGGCGACCGGCTGCAGCCACCTGCCCGCGGAATTTGCCGCACCGTGCGGCAGTGGCAAGTGGTGTGGCAAGAACGCCCAGAAGGGCCAATGCGTGACTGCGCCGACCGTGGCCGGCATGACGCTGGTACCGGGCGGCACCTACAGCCAGGGCTGCAACGCCACCGTCGACCCCTGGTGCAACCCCAACGAGAAGCCGGCCCATCCGGTCGCTCTGGCGACGTATTACATCGACACCAACGAGGTGACCGTCGCGCAATACCAGGCATGCGTGTCGGGCGGCGCGTGCGTCGCGCCGGGCACGGGCGCGCAAGCGACCTGGGGCCAAACCGGCAAGTCGCAGCATCCGGTCAACTATGTGTCGTGGCCGCAGGCCAACACCTATTGCTTGTGGGCGGGCGGCGGCCGCCTGTGCAGCGAAGCCGAGTGGGAGTACGCGGCGCGCGGCAGCGACGGGCGGCGCTTTCCGTGGGGCAACACCCCGGCCACCGGATGCGATCTGGCCAATTGGGGCGGCGCATGCGGCGGCTTGCAGCCGGTTGGCCAGTTGCCCAAGGGCAAAAGCCCGTTCGGACTGTTCGACATGGCCGGCAACGTCCGCGAATGGACTGCCGACTGGTACGCG
>CAXRHS010000647.1:0-2446 GCA_964230235.1 Myxococcota bacterium | reverse complement strand
GTACTTGGGCCAGGTCAGGTGGGCGTGCTGAAAGATCAGCCGCACCAGCACCAAAAGCGACACGAACAGCAAAAAGCCAAAGAACTGTCGGTCCTTCATGACCTCTTGCAGGATCTGCACCGGGCTGCGTTGGGCGGGTTTGGTCCCAGTTTCGCTCTGTGCCGGCTGATCTTCGCGCGGCAGCATCAGCGAGGCCGCTGCGGCCAGAAGCGTCACCACTGTGGCGATGCCGAAAAGCGCCTGGCTCGACGTCAGATGCACACCGCCGAGCAGGTCAAAATCGACCCCGCCCTTGAGCCGGGTGCGCATGAAACTGACGGTCTGCGGAGCCACCAAAGCGCCGATGTTCATGATGACGTAGAAAAGCGAGAACCCGAACGCGACCGTCTGCGGCGTCGTGTAGCGGCGCACGGCCGCGGTCATGGTCGGCAAAAGCGCCGCCACGCCCCAGGTGGTGATGAAAAGACCGACTACGGGGATGATTGGGTCGCTGCGGCCCACCGTCATCACCAAGCGGCCGAGCAGGCACGAACCGACGGCCAAAAGTATCGCCTTGCGGATGCCCACCGCGTCCGCGATGAACCCCGAAAAGAACATCACCACCGACACTGCCGTCAGCCAGGTGCCAGCGATCGTGCCGGCGGCGACGTCGCCGTACTTCAAGTCCTCGGTCAGGTACACCGCGAGCACGTTGTAGATGGCAAAGTGCGCCACGCTTTCCAAGAATTTGACCAGGAAGATGATCCACAGCGCGCCCGGGCCCGCGCCGAGCGCCTTCAGATCGGCCAGGGCCTGTTGGGCGAACGGGCGGTCGGAGGCAGCGGCGGTTGCGGGCGAAGCCATCGGCACAATCCAGGCACCGGTGGGTGCGGCGGCCTTCTTGACACAGCCGGGGCGCGGGGGCAAGTTGCGGGCGCGCTAGGGTCAACGAGCAGGGCGGGCCACCCCGCACGCAGCAGACCGGCGCCGAGGGCAGCATGGCAGGTCAGCAAGCCCCCACCGAGCAGTTGCCACCTGAGCTTGCCGGGCGGTTGCGTGGTGCGCTGGCATTGCTGCACGCCGGCCAGGCCAGGGCGGCGCTGCCCGAATTGGAGGCGCTGCGCGACGAACTGCACACCTTGGATGCCGGCCTCGGGGCGCTCGGCGGCAGCCACCTGGCCGAGGCGTTGGTGGCGGCCGGCCAGCGCGGTCGAGCGGTGCAGGTGCTGGGCGAAGACGCCGCGCGGGTTCGCGGTCCCGAATACGCCGACATCCGCGCGCGGTTGCTGATGCAAGCAGCGCCGCTGCACCCCGATGGCGAGTTTGGCTTGCAGTTGGCGGCCGAGGCGGACCGGTTGGCGGCGAGCCTGGACGATCCCGGCCCGCGGGTGCAGACCATTGAGACGCTTTTGCACCTGCTGGACCGCCACGGCGCGGACACCGGCGTGCGCGAAGTGGCCGATGGCCTGGCGGTACAGGCGCGCACCGCTGGAGACCGGCCTGCAGAAGTGCGCGGCCTTTTGCGGGTTGCGCTCTGGGATCGCGCGCACGGTCGACCGGATCAGGCGCTCGAGGTTGCACGGAAAGCCCACGCCGCTGCGGCGTTGCTGGGCGCAGAGCACCGTGCGCTGACAGCTGAAGCGGCGGCCTTGCGCGGCACCCTGGCGCGGCAAAACGGCGAGGCGCTCGAGGCCGTCGAGTGTCTCGACCAGGCGCTGCTTGCGCAAGCCGAGCCCGACGACCACACCCGCATCGAACGCGCGTTGGCAGCGCTGGCGCTCGGCCTGGACCCCGCGGCGGCGGCGGCCGACCTGGAGCGCTGCATGGCTGCCGAAGACGCTGCGGTTGCCGCGCGCGCCCGTCGGGCTCTGGCGTTGCATCACCTGACCTCGGGCGACCTGACGAGGGCCGAAGCGGTCGCTCGCGGCTTGGACGGCGACGACGCCCGGGCCATCGGCGCGCGCCTCTTGCTGGCCCGCGGCGACAGCGCGCAGGCGTTGCCGGTCCTGCATGAGTTCGGTCGTGCCGAACCGGACGAGATTGCCGTCCAACTTGCACTGGCCCTGGCGCTGCGGCAAGACGGAAAGCCGTTGGAGGCGCTCGGCCTGCTCGACCTGCACCTGGATCGCGCGATCGATCGCGGCGATGGCGCTGCCGAGATGCAAATCAGGCTGGCTCGCGGGCCCGTGCTCGCAGACCTTGGCGATTTCGAGGCGTGCCGACAAGACGCGCGGCGCGCTGCCGAACTGGCCGAAGCGCGCCACTTGCCGCTGCACCACGCCACCGCCCGCACCCAGGTGGCGTTTGCGCTGGCTCAGCTCGACTTGCCCTTGGAGGCAATCGCGGAACTGGATCAGGCGACGCTGGTCGCCGACCGCGTCGGGGCCCACGCCGCGGCGGTTCTAGCATCGCTGCTGGCCGCAGTGGAAGACAGTCTGCCGCTGCGCGAAGTCCTGGAAAGCCGACC
>CAXRHS010000646.1:0-5005 GCA_964230235.1 Myxococcota bacterium | reverse complement strand
TGCTATTGCGTGGGCCACGAGCTCACCCGATGCGGGATTCGCCGTGGCGGGCCGCCAGAAATTGGTATTTCCGGCGACCCTGTTACCGGGGTCAGAAGCAATCCGAGTCCGGCTCGATACACCCTTGGTCACAATCGCCGTCGCCGTAGTAGTTGTTGATCTCGCACACGTCCTGGCAAGTGCCGGTGCTCTTGCCGGCGTCCAACTTGCACCCGTAGCCCGAGATGCAACCACCTACGCCAATGCCGCAGGTCGCCCCCTTGGGCCCCGCAGCCAGGCACTTGCCACTGCTTGCGCCGGCCGTCTCTGGCACGCACTGGCCGACAAACGAGCAGAAACCGATGCCGTAGCCGCAGGTCTCGCCAATCTTCTTGATGGGTTGGCAGTGACGCGGCGCACCCTGGGCGTTGCTGTCGGGCGCGCACGAATACCAGGGCACGCACGCGCCAGCGACGCCAAATTCCCCGCAGCTGGCTCCCGGTTCAGCGGGTGGCAGGCACTTGGCAGACGTCTTGCTGGACGACATCCACACGCAGTCGGTGCCGTCCACGCAGCCGCCGACGCCAGGCCCGCACTTGCCGCCCGCTGCCGCCTGCTTCATGCAACTAGAAGTGCTGGAAGCCTCGCCGTCCTGGATGCAGTCCAGCCCTGGCTTGCAGCCGCCCATGGCGAATTCCCCGCAGGACGCGCCCTGGTTGCCGTCGGCAAAACACTTCTGGCTGGCTGGCGGTTTGGCTGTCCACACGCACGAACTATCGCTGCACAACCCGATGCCATAGGGCGAGCACTGGCTGCCCACCGGCAAGTTGGCGTAGCACTTGGCCGCCGATTTGGCCTTCGACGTCCACAGGCACTCGGCCCCGGCCTTGCAGTAGCCGATGCCGGCGCCGCACGCCTGGCCATTGTTCTGGTCCGGCAGACACTTGGCCCCGGCCGAATCGGTGGTGACGGCACACTGGGTGCCGGCCGCGCACGGGTTGCTCTTGCCCCAGCAAGTGCCGCCAGCTGCAATCGTCGCACCGGTGGCCACGCACATGCCCTGCGAGCTACAGGTCGTGCCCCCGGAACAGGTGCCGCAGTCACCGCCACAGCCGTCCGGGCCGCAGTTCTTGCCGGCGCAACTGGGCTGGCAATCGCCCTTGCACTGAAACTGGTCGCACACTGGGGCGAACGATGGGCAAGTCCCGCACGACCCGCCGCAGCCGTTGTCGCCACATTGCTTGCCGGCGCAGCTCGGCGTGCAACTGGCCTGGCAGGTGCCTTCGACGCAGTTGGGCGCCGCGCCCGGGCACTTGCCGCAGACACCGCCGCAGCCGTTGTCGCCGCACTCTTTGTCGGCGCAGTTGGGGGTGCAGGTGTTGTCGTCTTTGGTCGCGCCCTCGTCCTTGACGATGGTCAAGTCCTTGACGGTCGACTCGTCCTTTGCCGAGGTGTCGGTCAGGGTGCCGCCGCTGTCGCTGGTCCCGCCGCCATCGCTGCCACTGGTCGCGGTGTCCGCGGTGCCGCCGTTGGCAGGAGCGTCCTGGCAGGTCGCGGTTGTCTTGCCGGCAGGAAAGGACTCTTTGCACACCTTGCCGGCCGGGCACGGCCCCAGGGTCTTCCATTGACCCTTTGCAGGGTCGCAAACGACCTGATCGCCGGTCGCAGCGCTACACGCGCTGACCTGGGAGGCGATGATGCAGGTAGTGCCGTCGGCCCCCGCCGTGCCCGCAGCGCCGCCACCGCCGCCGCCACCACCACCGCCGCCGCCGCTGCCGCCGCCGATTGCGCACCCGATCAGAGACGGAACAAGCAGCCACGGGGTCACAAAGCGGGAGAAATTCATACACAACTCCAAGACGACTTCGCGGGGTCGCCGTTCAAAGGCCAAACGAAAGTCAAGCGGCCGAGTCTGCGGGTTCGCCCACGATGGCGTCGACCGAAACGGCGATGTCGGCAAAAAGCAGCGGGCGCGCCACGTCGCCCGCGTTGAGCGTCACCAGCGAGCCATAGTGGTCGCCGCGCGGATCGCGGCGGATTTCGAAGGTGTTGGCGTTCAGGTCGACGATCCAGTAGTCGGGCACGCCTGCCATGGCGTACAGGGCACCCTTGAGGTCGCGGTCGTAGGTGACAGAAGTGTCGGCGACTTCGATGATGAGCAGGGCGGTGTCGGGCCAGCTTCGCTCGGCGGCGCCAAAACCAATGACATAGACGTCTGGCTCCGGCATCGAATCCTTCAAGATGGGCAAAGGCAGCTGGATGCAGACATGGGCCCGGCCGGCAAGCGCGGCCGTCAGCAAGGCGTTCAGACGGATCACCGTTCGATAGTGGCGAAAACCTAGTGGCGACATGCTGGCGATTTCCCCATCAATCAACTCGACTTTGGCGGCCGGGCCGAGCACGCCAATCTCGGCCATGCGCTGGTAGGTCGCGCGGTCAAAGCGGTGGCGGCGCACGCCGGGCAACTCGCCGGTGCTGTCTGCGTGCATTGCGGGCTCCAGGGCCGACCGCGGCCGTTGCAGCCATTTTGCAGGACTGGGGCGGGAGGGGCAAGCCGTTTGCCCTGCCTTGTTCGGGCAACTCCACTGCCCAAGGAAACTGGACGCGGCCTTACAGCATGCCATCCGAGGCAACCGAAGAAACTCAGACACGGGCTGCCCTTCACCCGCCATCACCCCGCTGAGCGCGCAGCGCCATCCCAAGCGGCCGATACCGATGCCGGATCCGGGGCACCAACGGCTGGCGAGACCTCGACCGTCGCCGCTGGCTGACCGCCGCGCAGCTGCCACCGGCGCCAGTAGAAGTAGACGATCGGAATAATTTCAAGGGTCAAGAATGTGCTGGTCACCAGTCCGCCCACCAGCGGCGCGCAGATTCGGCGGGTGACTTCGCTGCCGGTGCCGTCCGCCCACAGCACCGGCCCCAGGCCAATCACGTTCATCGCCACGGTCATCAGCTTGGGCCGCACCCGCTGCACGGCGCCCTCCAAGACAGCCATCCGCAAGTCCTCTACCGTGCGCAGCCGGCCCTCGTCTTTCCACCGCTGCCAGGACTCGTCCAGGTACAGAATCATCACCACGCCCGTTTCGGCCGCCACGCCGACCAGCGCGATAAGGCCGACCCACACCGCCGTCGACAGGCGGTAGTCGAGCCAGCCGAGCAACCATACCGACCCGACCAGAGCAAACGGCACGGTGCCGAGCACGATGAGTGGCTGCGCGAGGTTGCCAAAGTTGAGCCACAGCAGCAGCAGCATCAGCCCGAGCGTCAGCGGAATCAGCGTCTGCATGCGCGCCTGCATCGCCAGCAGCAGTTCGTACTGGCCGGTCCATTCGAGCCGCGTCCCAGGGGGCATGCCAGCCGCCTGCGCCTTTTGCTTGGCCGAGGCAATCCACACGCCGATGTCGGTGCGGTCGGTGTCGATGTCGATGTAGACGTAGCCGACGGGTTGGGCGTTCTCGGTTTTGATCATCGGCGGGCCTTCGCGGATGACCACCTTGGCGAGCGCGTGCAGCGGAACCGTCAACGCGGCCGCCGCCCCGGGCGGTGGACTGCCAGCCGGGCCCACCGTTGCCGGGGCCATGCTGCCACCCATCGCCGCCATGGGATCCGCCGCAGTGGGCGTAGCGCGGGGCAAAGCGGCGATGGAACGGCTCCTCGGCACTGCGATCGGCAGGGTCTCCACCTGAGCGCGGCTGTCGCGAAAGCCCTGGGCGAGCCGCACTTGCACATCGACTGTCGCGCGGCCATCTGGCAGCGTCGCCACGGTCTGGCCACCGATGGCCATGGCCAGCTGCCTTGCCAGGTCGCCAGCTTGCAGGCCGTGAAGTGCCAAGGCCGCCCGGTCCGGTTCAATGTCCACGTAGTACTGCCCCAGGTTGCGCTCGGCAAAAGCGCTGCGGGTGCCCGGCAGGTTGGCGACCGCTTGCACCAGCTGATCCGCCGCGGCATCGATGGCCGGCAGGTCTTTGCCATAGACCTTGACCCCGACCGGCGTGCGAATACCGGTGGCCAGCATGTCGATGCGCGCTTTGATCGGTTTGGTCCACGCGTGGGTCCAGCCGGCCTGGTCGAGCCCGGCTTGCATTTGGGTGGCCAGTTCATCAATGGTCAGCGGCCGCTCGCTCGGACACAAGCGCTCCAAAAGCGGGGTGGCGAAGGCCGGCACCCAGCCGGCGGGCACGCCCTTGTCCTTGTGCCACCAGCATTGCTGGGTCACCTTGCGCCACTGCGTGCGCGGCTTGAGCTGGATGACCGTTTCGATCATCGACAGCGGCGCCGGGTCGGTGGACGTTTCGGCGCGGCCAGCTTTGCCAAGCACGCTTTGCACTTCGGGAAAGGCGCGGATGGCGCGATCCTGGGTCTGCAAAAGCCGGTGGGCTTCGTCAATCGCGATGCCGTTGGCGGTGGTCGGCATGTAGAGCAGGTCGCCTTCGTCGAGCGCCGGCATGAACTCGCTGCCCAGGCCGCGCGCGACCGGAAGTGCACTGAGCACCGCGAAGACGCCCATCAGCAGCGTGGTCTTTGGGTTGTGCAGCGCCGCCCACGCCATCGGTCGGTAGAGCTTAAGCAGCACCCGCGACAGCCACTGTTGCGATTCCGGCACGATGTGGCCGCGCACGAAAAGGCGCACCAGCGCGGGGGCCAGGGTAATCGACAGAATCGCCGCAGCGGCCATCGCAAAGGTCTTGGTCATCGCCAGCGGCTCGAACAGCCGCCGACCCTGCCCTTGCAGCGCGAACACGGGCAGGAACGACACGACCAGCAACAGCAACGAAAAGAAGATCGGCGGGCCCATGCCGCGGCATGCCTGCAGGATGGCGTCGATGCGCTGTTGGCGCGTCGGGTTGGGCGTCCGCTCCAGCTTGCGGTGGGCGTCGTCAATCAGCACCACTGCCGCGTCGACCAGATCGCCAATCGCCAGCGCGATGCCGCCTAGACTCATCAGGTTGGCGGTGACGCCCAACTGGCGCATCGGCACAAACGCCAGCAGAACCGCCAGCGGCAGCATCACCACCGCCACCAG
>CAXRHS010000645.1:0-3060 GCA_964230235.1 Myxococcota bacterium | reverse complement strand
CAGCAGCAGCAGCTGTTCCAGCGACAGGTATCCGTACATACCGATGCCGGCTTCGGCCGCCACGTTGGCGTAGCCCGCAGCGCGCAGCAGCGAGTCCTCGAACGCGCCCGCGCCAGCTGTAAATCCGCCCGGCTGAAAGATGGCCGCACGCATCGGCGCTTCGCCCGGTCGCAGCGCGGCGGCCGCTGCCGTGGCGTCCATGTCGGCGATGAGCGCCGCGGCGCGCTCCGGCTCACGCAGCAGATCCCCCATGAGCCGCACCTGGTCGCGCACGCCGTTCAAGTCCGGCGGCGCATCGAATACCTCCACGTTGTAACCGGCGCGGCGCAGCATGCGCACGGTGAACGGAGTTGTGTACGCGCCGGCAACGATGAGGTCCGGGCGCAGCGGCAGGATTTCCTCTGCATGTCCGCGATTGCGTTGTGGTGCCAGCGCGGCGCGCGCGGCCATGGCGGAGGCGAACGGATCGGCGGCAAGCCAGGTCACCGAGGCAATGTTCTGCGCGTCCGCCAGCATTAGCACTTGCTGGTCGAGGCACAAGTTCAGCGAGACCACCCGCTGGGGCTTGCCGCGGACGCCGTACTGTGGCTGCGCGAGCGCAAGTCCAGTGGCGATCGACGTCAGAAAGGTGATGGCAATCAGCCAGCGCATGCCGCACCCTAGGCGTCCCTTTTCCGCCTTCGCAAGGGCGACCGCGCCAGCGCATGCCGAAGTTGACTGCCCTGCTGTCGGAAGCACGCGCCTGCACGGTGTGCGAACACCACTTGCCGCTGGGTCCGCGGCCGGTGTTGCGCGCCGCAGCAACAGCGCGCCTGTTGGTGATCGGTCAGGCGCCTGGCCGGCAAGTGCATGAAAGCGGCATCCCCTGGGACGATGCGAGCGGTGCTCGGCTACGGACCTGGCTCGCCCCGATGAGGCTGCGTTCTACGACGAGCGCCGGGTGGCGATCCTGCCGATGGGACTGTGTTATCCGGGCAGCGCCGCTTCCGGCGACAAGCCACCCCGGCGCGAGTGCGCCCCGCTCTGGCACCCGCCGCTGCGGACACAGTTGCGCAAGGTCAGGCTTACGCTGCTGGTGGGGTCCTATGCCCAAGCGTATTATCTCGGGGCCGGGCGCTCGCTGCACGACCGTGTGCGGGCGTATGCCGATGCACCCGCGGACTTCTTCCCGCTGCCGCACCCAAGCTGGCGCGTGCAGGGGTGGATGAAGCGGAACCCATGGTTCGCTTCCGAAGTCTTACCTGTCTTGCGGGAAAAGGTGCGCGCGGCGCTGGACACCTAGCCGGCGGCGGCGAGCGAAGCCGAGTAGTTCGGCCCGGCCCAGCGCCCCCGGGGGATGGAAAGGAGCCAGGACCGGGCCGAGTTGGAGGCCCAACGCTGATGAATATGAGCTTGGTTTACGCCGGAACAAGGGCTGAATCGCGGCATTTATGCGGCAATTCCAGCACGCCCGTGCGCAAAGGCGATACCCGCAATGTCTCGTAAGTCTCTCGACCTCAGCGACCGCGTTTATGACTACCTCGTGCAGGTGGGAACGCGGGAGCACGCCGTACTGCAACGGCTACGCCAGGCAACCACGCGCGAAGCGGGCGACGCCGCGGGCATGCAGATATCCCCCGACCAAGGCGCATTCATGGCGATGCTCGTTCGCATCGCCGGAGCGCGCCGTTGCATCGAGGTGGGCACCTTCACCGGCTACAGCGCGCTCGCCGTCGCGCTGGCGCTGCCCGACGATGGCCGCGTCATCGCGTGTGACATCAGCGAGAAGTGGACGTCCATCGCCCGCCAGTACTGGGCCGAAGCGGGCGTCGCGCACAAGATCGACCTTCGTCTCGCGCCCGCGCTCGCCACCATGGAGGCGCTGCTCGCGCAGGGGGACGCTGGCAGCTTCGACTTTGCGTTCCTCGACGCGGAAAAGTCGGAATACGACGCCTATTATGAATGCGCGCTGAAGCTGCTGCGCCCGGGGGGCCTGGTCGCCATCGACAATGTGCTGTGGAGCGGCCGGGTCGCCGACCCGTCCGTCACCGATGCCGACACCCGCGCGCTACGGGCGCTAAACGAAAAGGTGCGCCGCGACGAACGGGTCGACATCTGCATGGTGCCGGTCGCCGACGGCCTTACCCTGGCGCACAAGCGGCGCTGATCCGTGTCTTCGTTCCTCGTTCGCCGCGCGCTGGGCCTGGTCGCCGCGTTGGTTGCAGCCTCGGTGCTGATCTTCTTCGCCGTCGAAGTGCTGCCGGGCGATCCCGCGCGCGCGATCCTCGGCATCAACGCCGAGCCCGCCGCGGTGGCAGCGCTGCAGCGGCAGCTCGGTCTCGATCAGCCCGCTCCATGGCGCTACGCGCGGTGGGTTGCCGGGTTGGCGCAAGGGGACCTGGGTACGAGTTGGTCGTACCGTGTGCCTGTCGCCGAACTCCTTGCGCCGCGATTTGCCGTCACGCTCCCGCTCGCGTTCCTCGCCATGGCACTCACGGTCGCGGTGTCGATCGCGCTCGGTGTTTGGGCCACACTGCGCCACGGTCGCGCCGCCGACCGGGCCATCAGCATCGGCACCCAACTAGGCCTCGCCGTCCCCAACTTCTGGTTCGGTCTGTTGCTGATCCTGCTGTTCTCGGTTGAGCTGAACTGGCTGCCAGCGGGCGGGTTCCCGGGGTGGGAGGCGGGCATCTGGCCGGGGCTGCGGTCACTTCTGTTGCCGGCGCTTTCGTTAGCTGTGGTGCAGATCGCCATCCTGACGCGGTTTGCGCGCGCGGCTCTGCTGGAATCCTCTCAGCAGGATTTCGTGCGGACCGCCCACGCCAAAGGCCTGACGCCCCTCGCCACCCTGATGCGGCATGTCTTGCGCAACGCGCTGGTGCCGATCACTTCGGTTCTCGGCCTGCAGTTCGCGTTCCTGATCGCGGGTGCCGTCGTGATTGAAAACGTGTTCTTCCTGCCCGGCCTCGGCCGCTTTGTGTTCCAGGCCCTCGCCAACCGCGATTTTATCGTGGTGGAAACCGTCGTGCGGGTGCTGGCCGCCCGGGTGATGCTCGTCCCCTTCTGCGCCGACGGCGCCGC
>CAXRHS010000644.1:0-4376 GCA_964230235.1 Myxococcota bacterium | reverse complement strand
TGGCGGTCCAGGTCCTCGAGCGCAGCGACCGGCACGTGCGGCAAGCAGGCGTTGGTGGCGTGGTGGACTGGCGAAGCGAGGTCAAAGACACGCCGGTCGGATCGTGCGACCTCGTCAGCGGCGCCGCGCCCGCGAACTGTGCGGTGACTGCCGCGCAACCGGGCCAGCACCTGGTGCGCACCACTGCGACCGACGCCAAAGGCCGCAAGGCCTACACCGAGGTCACGGTCTATGTGTACGGCAAAGGTGAAGCGCGCTGGGACGCCGCACAGCGCGACGGCCCGCAATTGGTGCCCGACCAGCCGAGCTACAAGGTGGGCGACACCGCCAAGATTCTGGTCAAGAACCTGCGGCCCGGCGTGCAAGCGCTGCTGACGGAAGAGCGCGATGGTGTGCTGCGCACGCAACTGTTGACCCTGCAAGGCGAAGCGCCGACGCTGGAGGTGCCCATCGGGCCGCGCCACGCGCCCAATTTCTGGGTGGGTCTGGCGGTGTTTCGCGGCCGATCGGCGCGGGCCGAAGTGGGGGTGCCCGACCTCGGCGCTCCCGAACTGGAGGTGCTGTATGCGCCCATCGCGGTTGAAGTCAAAGACCGGGCGCTCAACGTGGCCGTGACCACCGATCGGCCCAAATACCGGCCGCGCGAGCAAGTGACGGTGAGCTTGAACGTAACCGATGCCGCCGGCAAGCCAGCCGCTGGCGAAGTTGCGCTGTGGGCGGTCGACGAGGGGGTGATGGCGCTTTCCGGGCAGACCCGGCCCGATCCGCTGACGGCGATCTATGCTACCGCCGAGCATGGCGTGGCCAACTTTGCGACCGTGCTCGACCTCATCAAAGGTCGCGTTGGCGAAGACCAGGGCAAAGACGGCGGCGGCGGTGGCGCGCGCGGCGACTTCAAAGACGTGCCGGTGTGGCTGCCCAAGGTCGCGGTGGGCGCGGACGGCAAAGCCACGGCGACCTTTGCGCTGCCCGACAACCTGACCTCGTACCGGCTGATGGCGGTGGCGCTGTCGGGTGTTGAGCGAGCGGGCAGCGGTGAAACGACCTTGACGGTCGACAAGCCGCTGATGCTCATTGCCACGGCGCCGGCCGAAGTGCACGTCGGCGACGAGTTCGAACTGGCGCTGGTGTTGCGCAACCGGTCGGGCGCCCAGGCCAGCGGCACCGCCAGTGCGACGCTGGCAGCGGCCGGCGGCCAGGCCACGCTCGTCGGCCCGGCACAGAGCGCATGGAAGTTGGCAGCCGACCAGGCGCAAGAGGTGGCGTTTCGCGCGCGGGCGACCGCGGCAGGTGCCATCAAGGTGACGGTGCACACCCAGGCCGGAGCCAACCAGGACGCCGTTGAGCACACCATCGCGGTTGTGGACCCGATGCCGACCGAGTCGGTCGCGACCTACGGCATTGCCCAAGGACCCGTACGCGAGGCCGTGCAAAAGAGCGCGACTGCCCGACCCGAGGTGGGCGGCGTGCAGGTGCGCCTCGCGAGCAGTGCGCTGGCCGGCTTGCAGGGCTCCATCGACTGGCTGATGGGCTACCCGTATGGGTGCACCGAGCAGTTGGCTTCGCAATTGCAGGCATTCTTGTGGACGGAGCGGCTGGCCGGTCACTATGCGGTGGCGCCGGCGACGCGCGAGACCGGTCGGCAGCGCGCCCAACAAGCCATCGACAAGATCATGGCCAACCGCGCCGGATCGACGCCGGCGCTGGCCCTGTGGCCCGAAGGCAGCGATCCCCATGTCGGCGCGACCGCTTGGGCGCTGCGCTTGCTGCACGAAGCGCAAGCGGCCGGTCTGCGGGTCGATCCCCTGTTTGTCAAAGACAGCGCGGCCTGGCTGCGCGGGCGCTTGAGCGATGGCAGCGCAGTCAACCGGGGGCCGGACGGGCCAGACGAAGCGGCTTTGCCCGGGCGGCATGACGACGACGAAGCGGCCAAAGGCGCAATGGGCGACGCCGATCGCGCCCAGGTGGTGGCCACCCTGGCGGCGCTTGGCCAGCCGGCCCCAGCGGACCTCGACGCGCTTTTTGCTCGCCGCGACCAACTGGCGACCGACGCCCGCCTTTTCGTGGCCGAGGCGGCTGCCATGCAGGGCGGTCCGGCCTTGGACAAGGCGCGCACGCTGGTCGAAGAACTGACCCGCACGGCGCACCTGGACGCCGCCACCGCCCACATCGAGGCTGCGGGCGACGGCTTTGCGTGGGGGACGACCGTGCGCAGCAACGCGCTCTTGCTGCACGTGATGCTCAAGGCTACGCCCGACCATCCGCTGCTGGCGCGGCTCGCCCGTTGGCTGCTGGAGAAGCGCCGCGACGACCGCGGGGGCACCACCCAAGACACCGCTTGGGCCTTGCGTGGACTTGGCGCGTGGATGCAGGGCCAGGACCAGGGCGGGGCCGGCGGTCAGGTCGCGGTGCTGTTGGCCGGCAAGTCGATCGGATCGGGCGCTTTCAAGCCAAGGTCTTTGGAATCACTGTTGTTTGACGTTTCCGCGCCGAACTTGCCCCCAGGCGTGCAGCTGCTCGACATCCAGCCGACTGGCGCCGATCGCGTCCACTACAGTGTCCGCTATACCTACAGCCCGACGGTCGACGCCGAAGTCGCGCGCAACGCCGGGATTTTCGTGCAGCGCATCGCCTACGATGCGACCGGCAAGAAAGGGCCGGTCGAGCTGCAGCGGGGCGCGCACGTTGCCGTTGCGGTGGTGGTGCTGGCCGACCGCGATCGCAGCGACATCGCGATCGTCGATCAGTTGCCCGCGGGCCTGGAGCCGCTCGACGATGCGCTGCAGACCACCTCGCAGGCCGCGCTGGCGCAAATGACCGAACTGCGCCAGCGCATGCTCGGCGCGGATCTGCCGCGCGACGCCAGCAAACGCGGCGGCTGGCCGCGCCACGGTGAAGGACAGTGGCAAGGCGACAGCGCCAGTCGCCGCGAACTGGTCGGCCGGCAGGTGCGCTGGTTCGTCGACGACCTGTCGGCCGGCGTGCACGTGTTCACCTACGTCGCGCGGGCCGCGGTGCGCGGGGCCTTCTTGGGCCGCGGCGCGCGGGCCGAGGCCATGTACGCCCCAGAGGTGTTCGGCACCAGCGGCCCCAACCGGCTGACCATCCATTGAGACCGACCGTGGGTCGCTTGCCATTGCGGCGGCTGGCGCGCTGGAGCGGGTTTGCAGCGCTGGCGCTGGCGTTCGGCTGGGCTGCGTTGCGGCTTGGCGCGCTCGCCCCGGCCGATCCGCGCGCAGCGCTGGTCGATCGCCACGCCGTGTTGCGCGTGCTCGACCGCGACGGCCGGGTGTTGCAAGCGCTGACCGCCGAGTCGCGCGCGCGCCACCGTTCCGTGCGCTTGTCCGCGGTGTCGCCGCACCTGATTGCCGCGACGCTGGCCGCCGAAGATCAGCGCTTCTGGCAGCACAGGGGGGTCGATGGCCTCGCCGCGCTGCGTGCCCTGGGCCAGAACCTGCGCCATGGTCGAGTGGTTTCGGGTGCCTCGACATTGACCCAGCAGGTCTGCAAGTGGCTTGCGCCGCGCGACCGCTCGCTGTGGGCCAAGCTGCGCGAGGCCGGGGCGGCCGTGGGCCTGGAGGGCGCGCTGTCCAAGCCGGAGATTTTGGAGCTCTACCTGGCGTTTGCGCCCTACGGCGGCCTGCACCACGGCGCCGAGCAGGCTGCGCGCGCCTGGCTCGGCAAATCGGCTGCCGACCTGAGCCTGGCCGAAGCCGCATGGCTGGCGGTGCTGCCGCGGTCGCCCGCGCGCCTGGACCCGGGTCGCGACCCGCTTGCCGCCGTGCCCGCGCAGCGGCGTCTCATCGACCGGTTGTTTGCGCTGGGCTGGATCGACGCCGCCGAGCGCCACACGGCGCTGACTCAGCCGATTGCGATCGCGCCCGACCCGAGCCGCGTCCAGGCACCGCACGTGGTCGATGCGCTGCTGCGCACCCCCGGCCACGCCGAGCGCGCGCAGATCGCCGCGATCCGCACGCCGGTGGATGGAGTCTTGCAGCGCGACTTGCAAGCCATCGCGCGCCGCCACGTGCAGGCCCTGCGCGACCGCGGCGTCGGCAACGCGGCGGTGGTGGTGCTAGACAACCCGACCGGCGAAGTGCGGGCGCTGGTCGGCTCGGTGGACTACGCCGATGTCGACCACGGCGGCGCCAACAACGGCGCGCTGGCGCTGCGGCAGCCGGGTTCGGCGCTCAAGCCTTTCGTGTATGCCCGCGCGTTTGCGCACGGGCTGTCGCCGGCCGCGGTGTTGGCCGATCTGCCTGCGCAGTACCGCACTCCGCATGGCACCTGGACGCCGGGCAACTACGGCGGGCGCTTTCGTGGGCCGGTGCGCGCGCGGGTGGCACTGGCGTCGAGCTTGAACCTGCCCGCCGTGG
>CAXRHS010000643.1:0-2848 GCA_964230235.1 Myxococcota bacterium | reverse complement strand
GGTCGCCCGGCAGGCACGCACCTTTGCTGCACGCGTCGGCCAAGGTGCACGGGTCGTTGTCGTCGCACGGGACGCCAATCGGCGCGAACTGGCAGCCGACCTTGGGGTCGCAGCCGTCGGCCGTGCACGGGTTGGCGTCGTCGCACTGCTGGCCCAGGCCGGCTTTGCAGGCCGCTCCCTGCACGCACTTGTCCTGCACGGTGCACAAGTCGCCGTCTTCGCATGGCCCGAGTTCGGGCTTGTGCGCGCAGCCGGTCTTGGCATCGCAAGCGTCCGCCGTGCAGCCGTTGCCGTCGTCGCACGCCGAGACGCTGCCGACGCACTTGCCCTTGCTGCACGCATCTTTGGCGGTGCACACGCTGCCGTCGTCGCAGGTCGCCGTGGTGTCGCTGGCGGTGCACACGCCAAACCCGCAGGCCAGCGCGATGCACGGGTTGCCAGAGTCGGGGCACGCGACCGTGTCGCTGCACGACGCACCGCAGCCCGCGATGGCGCTGAACACGCACTTGCCGCTGCCGCCATCGCACGCGTCGCTGGTGCAGCCGTTGCCGTCGTCGCAGACCTTGAGCTTGCCGCCCTTGCACGCTTCGCCGTCGCAGCTGTCGCCCACCGTGCAGGGGTTGCCGTCGCTGCAGCCCAGGCCCGCCGCCTCGTGGGTGCAGCCCTGCTTGCTGTCGCAGCTGTCAAAGGTGCAGTCGTTCTGGTCGTCGCAGTCGGCGGCGGCGCCCGATACGCAGGCTTTGTCCTTGCAGTTGTCGCCGACGGTGCACACCTGGCCGTCGGTGCATGTCGCCGTGTTGGCCAGGAACACGCAGCCGCTGGCCTTGTCGCAGCCGGCGTCGGTGCACGGGTTGCTGTCGACGCACACCACCGCGCTGCCCGTGCACGCGCCCTTGCCGCAGGTGTCCTTTTCGCTGCAGGCGTCGCCGTCGTTGCAGCCGCTGGTCAGGTAGTCGATCTTGCACTTGCCGGTCTCGCACAGCCACTCGGTGCACGGGTTGCCGTCGTCCTTGCAGTCGGTGGGTGCCGCGCAGTTGTCGCCGCAGCCGAACACCACCTTGTTGAGGCAGGCGCCGCCGGCCTTGCTGTCGCAGCTGTCGAGCGTACAGTCGTCGCCGTCGCTGCAGTCTTTGCCGCCGCTCGGCTTGCAACTGCCGCCCTTGCAGGCGTCGCCGATGCTGCACGGGTCGTCGTCGGTGCACGGCGTCGCGCTGTCGGGGTGCTGGCAGCCGACCTTGGGGTCGCAGCTGTCGTCGGTGCAGGTGTTGCTGTCGTCGCAGTTGGCCGTGCCACCAGGGGCGCAGGTGCCGTCTTTGCAGACCTCGAGGATCGTGCACAGGTTGCCGTCTTCGCAGCCGCCGACCGCCGGCGTGCTGGTGCACTTGCCGTCTTTGCCGCAGGCGTCGACGGTGCACACGTTGCCGTCGTTGCACGCCGCCACGCTGCCGGCGCACTGACCCTGCTTGCAGGCGTCGCCGCTCGAGCACGGGTCACCGTCGTCGCACTTGTCACCGCTAAAGGCCACGGCGCAGGCGCCGGTCGCGCACTCGGCCAGCGTGCAGGGGTTGCCGTCGTCCTTGCAATCGGCCGCCGTCTGGCATGCGTCACCGCAGCCGACCACGGTGGTCACCGCGCACTTGCCGGTCTTGGAGTCGCACTTGTCGAGCGTACATGGCTTGCCGTCGTCGCAGTCGGTCTTGGTGGCGCCGCCGCACAGACCGAGCGCGCACCCTTCGCCCACCGTGCAGCCGTCGCCGTCGTCGCAGGGGCCTTCGGTCGGCAGGTACTTGCAGCCGCCGGTCTCGCTGCAGGTGTCGAGCGTGCAGGCGTTGCCATCGTTGCACAGCGGGTCCTTGCCCGAGGCGCACGCTTTGTCGACGCACTTGTCGCCTTGCGTGCAAGCTTTGCCGTCGTTGCAGGGCACGTTGTTGGCCGCAAATGCGCAGCCGGCCTTGGGGTCGCAGGCGTCGTCGGTGCACAGGTTGCCGTCGTCGGTGCACACGGTGACGTCGCCGCCGCCGCACACGCTGTCGGTGCATTTTTCGCCGCTGGTGCAGACGTTGGCGTCGTCACAGGGCGCGCCGGCGCCGAGTCCGCAGCACGGGTTGTCGTCGGTCTTGCCGTTGCAGTCGTTGTCTTTGCCGTCGCACAGTTCCGCGCTCGGTTCGCAGGTCGGGCTGGCGTCGCTGCCGCCGTCGATGCTGTCCCCGGTGCCGGTGTCTTCGGTGCCGGCGTCGCCGTCGCTGCTGCCCGCGTCGGCGTCACCCCCGACGACGTCCGCATCGACGGCCGTGACCGCAAAGGACACGGCGTTGCTCGCGCCGCCACCCTTGGGTGGATTGACGGCAACGACCTGCAGCAGCCCCGGCACTGCAAGGTGGGCCGCGGTCAGCTTGGCCTTGAGCACGGTCGCGCTGTCGCGCACGGTCGGAACGCCCTTGCCGTTGACGGTCAGTTGCGCGCCGACCACAAAGTCCTTGCCGTTGACCGTGATCGGCAGCTCGCCGCTGCCGGCCGTGGCACCGGCGGGATCGACGCTGTCGACGACAGGTACCGGGTTGGGCGGCCCTTCGATGTCCAAAGCGAGCGCCTTCTCGATCGCTTTGCCGCCGCCGTCTTTGACCTTGACCGAGAATGCAAAGCTGCCCGCCTGCTCGGGCGTGCCGCCAAGCGTCCCGTCCGGGGCCAGCGCCAGGCCGGGTGGCAGGTTGCCGCCGGCCACACTGAAGGTGTACGGCGCCTTGCCGCCGCTGATTTGCAGCTTGAGCGAGCCGTAGGCCGTGCCAGACTTGCCGGGCGGCAGCGGCGAGGTCTGGACGAACTTGAGCGGCGGGCCCTTGCTTTTGAC
>CAXRHS010000642.1:0-2718 GCA_964230235.1 Myxococcota bacterium | reverse complement strand
GCTGCTGTTATGCCTCGCCGAGCGCCGGGCGCCACACAGTGCCCTCGCGGGTGTCGCGAATTTCGACCCCGCCGCGCAAAAGTTCCTGGCGCAATTCGTCGGCGCGACCGAATTCCTTGGCAGCGCGCGCTGCACCGCGCTCGGCCAGCAGCCGCTCGACCCAAGCCAATTGCTCACTGCCGGGCGGAAACAGCCGGTTGCGCGCCGACTCGACGATTTCCGCTGCCAATGCCGCGGTGTCGCCCTGCAAAATGCCAAGCACGTCCGCTACTTCGCGGGCGACCGCACGGCACGCCGCGACCACATCCAAGCTGGCCGGGTCCTTGGGTTTCTCCAGCGCACCGCTCAGCGCGGCCACCGCCTCGGCCAGCACCGCCAGCACTTTGGGCGTGTTGAAGTCGTCCTGCAGTGCCTCGCGCAGATCGGCGCGGGCCTGATCGGCCACCGCTGCGCTGGCGTTTGGCCGCGGGGTCTTCGCCAGCAGCGCGTCGGCCTGCGCGAGGCGCTCGCCCAGGTAGATGACGCGGCGTGAGGCCTCTTCGAGCGACTTGTCCGAGAAATTGAGCGGCTGGGTGTAGTGCGCCGTCAGCAGGTAGTAGCGCAGCACCTGCGGGTGAAAGCGCGCCAGCACGTCGCGGATCGTAAAGAAGTTGCCGAGCGACTTGGACATCTTCTCGGAGTCGATGGTCACAAAGCCATTGTGCAGCCAATAGCGCGCGAATTCGGCGTCGTTGGCGGCCTTGGACTGCGCCAGCTCATTATCGTGGTGCGGGAACACCAGGTCCTTGCCGCCGCCATGCAGGTCGAACGCCGCGCCCAGGTGCTTGCACGACATCGCCGAGCACTCGATGTGCCAGCCCGGTCGGCCGCCGCCCCACGGGCTGTCCCACGCCGGTTCGCCCGGCTTGGCGCTTTTCCACAGCGCGAAGTCGGCCTGGTTGCGCTTGCGCGGGTCTTCGTTGACGCGCTCGGACGCGCCGGCCTGGTTGTCGGACTGCGAGCGGCCGCTCAGCGCGCCGTACGCCGCGAAGTTGTCAACCGCAAAGTAGACGTCCTGACCGCCGAACTCGCCGGGCACCGCGTAGGCGTGACCGCGATCGAGAATCGTCTGCACCATGGCGACAATCTCGGCCATGTGGGTGGTGACCCGCGGTTCTTCGTCGGGCCGGCGGCAACCCAGCCGGTCCATGTCTTCGTGAAACGCGGCGATGAAGCGCTCGGTCAGCGCCTCGCAGGTCTCTCCGTTCTTGTTGGCGCGGGCGATGATCTTGTCGTCCACGTCGGTGAAATTGCGCACGTAGCGCACGCGGTAGCCGAGCGTCTCGAGCGCCCGCAAGATGACGTCGAACACCACGTACACGCGCGCATGGCCGACGTGGCAGTAGTCGTAGACGGTGACGCCGCACACGTACATGCCGACCTGGCCGGGCACCAGCGGTTCAAACGGTTGCTTCTGGCGGGCGAGGGTGTTGGTGAGGCGCAACAAGGCAGGTCGCAAAATCGTTGGGGTTCTCGATGGGCGCTGCGGCGTGCCAACGGCGACGGCTGGGCGCAAGGGGGGCGGAATTGTAGCTGAACGAGGGGTGCGTGGCAACCCGGCGGTCGGCGCGCACCGCCGCGCGCGCACTGGACAGCGCTGTTTCGGCCGGGTATCCAGCGCCGGCAGACCGGCAGACCGGCGGACCGAGACCATGGGCGAAAAATGGGTGCTACTGGC
This sequence comes from Myxococcota bacterium, assembly GCA_964230235.1. Classification (GTDB taxonomy): domain Bacteria; phylum Myxococcota_A; class UBA9042; order UBA9042; family UBA9042; genus SXRM01. Next base: position 1,001 of record CAXRHS010000642.1, on the reverse strand, counting down.
CGCAGTCCTGTGGTCCTCGGGCGGCGTCGTCATCAAGTCAGTACCGCTGGGCGGCGCCGCAGTCACCGCCGGCCGCGCTCTTTTCACCGTCGCGTTTTTCGCACTTGTCGTCCGCCCCGGCCTGCGCCGCGCCAGCCTGGTCACGGCGCTCGGCTATGCCGGCATGATCGCCACGTTCGTGCTTGCCTGCAAACAAACCACGGCGGCCCAGGCCATCGTCTTGCAATACAGCGGCACGGCCTGGGTGCTGCTGGCCGGGCCGCGCTGGCTGGGCGAGCCGTTTCGGTGGCGCGACCTGGCCGTGGCCGCAGTGGCGATCGCGGCGATGGCGCTGTGCGCGCAGGACACGGCCGGCTCGGGTCAAGCCTTCGGCAACCTGCTGGGCGTGCTGTCGGGCGTTTGCTATGCCGTGACGGTGGTGTCGATGCGGCGCTCGGCCGCGGCGGGTTCGGCGGGTTCGGCGGAAGCCAGCATTTTGCTTGGTAATGTCCTCGCGCTTGCGGCGTGCCTGCCCTTTGGCTTTGGCGACCTTGGCGCTAGCCTTGACCTGCCGGCCGTGGCGGGTCTGGCCTACCTGGGCATCGTACAAATCGGACTTGCCTACTGGGCGTTCGCCCGCGGCCTGCGCACGGTGCCGGCGGCAACGGCCGCGCTGCTCGCGCTTGCGGAACCCGTGTTGACCCCGGTGTGGGTGTGGCTGGGCACCGGCGAGCGACCCGCCGCCTCGACCGTCGTCGCCGGCCTCGTCATCGTGACCGCGCTTGGGTGGCGGGCCTGGGTCGGTCGCCGCGATTGACGCGCGCGCTCAAGGTTTGCGATCGTGCCGCCCGCGCGCCCGACGCGCGCCCGGTTTGCCATGCGCACATCCAGAACTTCGCGAATTGGCCTTTTGACAGGCGGTGGCGACTGCCCGGGCTTGAACGCCGTCATCTGGTCGGTGGTGCGGGGCGCGGCCGGTGCAGGCATCGAGGTGGTCGGCATCGTCGATGGTTTTGAAGGTC
>CAXRHS010000641.1:0-4419 GCA_964230235.1 Myxococcota bacterium | reverse complement strand
CGCCGTTTGGCCTGTACCAGATGATTGAGCACGTCGACAAGCACTTCTACAAGGTCAACTTTGACAACAACGACGGCAATGAATACCAGCGCAAGAACTCGTGTGTCGGGCTGAACTGCCCGAACGGCGTGTGCGCCAACCTCGCCAACACCTACATCGGCGACCCGGGCGCGGCGACCGAGGTCGTGGCCCTTGCGACCATCGGCAAGTCCGAGCCGGACGCGACCCTGGTCAAGGCGCTCGACGCCCTGCTCGACGTGGACTCGCTGCTGGCCCAATACGCGTGGGAAGCCATCGCGAGCGACATCGATACGCTCGCCGCCGCGGGCCAGAATTTCACCATCTACGTGAATCAGGCGACGGCCAAAATGGAGTTCATTCCGACAGGTCAGGATCTGGTCCTGGGCAAGAACGGTGCCTGGTATGATTTGTACAAGCCGTGGGGGCCGCCCAATTCCTGGTGCAAGAACCGGATCGACGAGTTCTTTACGCGACTGGTCGGCCACGCCCAGATGAAGGCCAAGTTCAATGCGATGGTGCAAAAGGCGCACTGCGGCCCGTTCAATACCAAGTCGTTCGTGCCGATGGTCCTGGCGTACAAGAAGCTGTTGTGGAACGACATCATCTACGATCCCAAGGGCTACCTGACCGCGGCGCAGGTCGACAAGGCCTACGCAGACCTGGTCAAGTACATCCAAGACCGCAATGTCTACTTGGACACAACCGTTGGGACGTGCCCGTAGGGCCCGTAGCGAATCTACTCAATTTTCTACGTGGGTCTGTCGCCTGCTGGGTGGGGCGCAAGCTCGCGAATTGGCAAGTGGACTCGCCGCTCCGCTCCGCGCTCATGTTGACTGACTTGTTCTTTTACAGGTCCTAATCATGTCTGCCCCGGCGGTCGGGCCTGCACGCCACTACCTCACCCACACGAAACCAAAGCCCGGCGCGGCGTTGTAGCCGCCAGTCATTCCGCTTGCGTAGTGCGCGCCGGCAGCGGGCGCGATGACGGGATAGCCGGGTATGGCTTTGAGCCCGACGCCGTAGGCCAGGCTGTTTTCGGCGCCGCCGGCCCAGACCCAGCCGATGCGTACGGAATGGCTGTACGGCACCCCGACGCTAAAGCCCTCTGCCGCCTGACCACCGGAGAAAGTCGGCTTGAAGTCAGGCACCGTCGCGTGCCAACTGGCGCTGCCGACCTTGGTCGTGATACCGCCGGCGATGCATTGGCTAAGCAAAGAACAGCCGACGTTCGTGGTTACCACCGATCGCAGGACGCCGTTGCGGTAGATGCCCACCCGCGCTTGCGCCGTCGGCGTTTGGTAGTAGCCCGGCAACTTGGCCTCGCTCAACTGCAGGCCAGGTGCGTCTGTGTTGAAGACGTTCACGGTGTCGTAGGTCCAGCCCGGCCCATCGTAGGCGAACGTCTGCTTGGCGGCGTCGATGCGCAACACCAAGGTCCATCCGCCGTCGTCGTTGCTCTGGTCGCACCAATGGTGGTTGACCCCGCCGCCGCCCTTCTGCAAACCGAAAACGCCGCTGGCGCTGCCTGGCGCGGCATTGCGCAGTTCGAGGCAGGAGGCCGGCGGGCCCTGGCAGGTGCCCTTGCTGCAGTAGCCACCGCCACAGGGCAGCGCAAATTGGTTGGGGGTCGCGGTGCACTGGCCCGCCTCGCAGCCGTCGAGCGTGCACGGCTTGCCGTCGTCGCAGTCGCTCGCCGACTTGTCGAGGCCGCCGGCGGCCGTCGCGCAAGTGGCGTGACCCCAGGTGTCAGTGCGCAAGAAAGCGGCGTCGGGCTGGCCGGTGAAGTCGTGTTTGCCGCCGCCGACCACCAAGCCGCTGGCGTGTGGCGTCACAGCCGCGAAGCCGTCTTGACCGAACTCGCCTGCCCATTTGCGCGAAAAAAGCTGTTGCCCCAGCCGTCTAGCGCCAGCAGCCAGCCCTGGGTCGCCGAGCCTTTGCCCTGGGCTCGGCCGGCGAGCGCAATCCGCCCGCCCACGTTGGCGATGGCCAGAAACTCGTCGTCGCCTGCGGTACCGAAGGTGCGGTCGTCGGCCCGCTCGCCGATGCCGACCAGGCGCACGAACCAGCCATCCACGCCTCCCGCGCCCTTGCTGCCGGTGGCACCGGCGAGCGCGATGTCTCCGGAATTCAACATCGCGACGGCATTGAACTGATCGGTGCCCGCGCCGCCGAACTGCCGCTGCCACACCACGTTGCCTCCCTCGTCGAGCCGCACCACCCAACCGTCGGTGGCCGCGCTGGCGGTACTGGACCAACCCGCTGCCAGCGTGTCGCCGCCCGGCCCGGGTGCGACCGCCAGCAGCGCTTGCGACAACGATCCGGGCAGTTGCCGCTGCCACGAGATCGCCTTGACCTCGGCATTGGTGGCGTAGACCATGCCCTCGTCTTTGGTGCCTGCCTTGATGCGGCCGGCCAGTGCAACGGAGCCCGATGGCAGCGTCGTCGCGGCGACCAGCGTGATTGCGGCGCTGCCAAAGGTCAGCTCGGCCAGTTTCTTGCCGTCGGCGTCAAATCGGCCCAGCCAGGGCAGACACCCGCCCGGTCCGCACTTGCTGCCCAGCAATGCCAGTTGGCCACCTGCAACGACCGTCACGGCCGCGAGCGTGCCGGCCGGGCCGACATCGGGCTCGACCTGCCACGCCACCTGGCCGACCGCATCCAGCCGCACCAACGCACCGCCGGCTGGCTGTTGGGCCGCGCCATAGGCGATGACGCCGTACACGGCGCCGCCCGCAGACACCACCGACTTGACCGTCTCGGCTTTGGAGCCCGCCAGCGCAGACGCCCAGACGACTGCCTTTTTGGAGCTGACGCAGGTGCCGCCCTGGCAGCCGTCGCCGGTCGTGCAACTGCCAGAGTCGCAAGGCGCCGCGTTTGGCGCAAAGACACAGCCGCCGACCTTGTCGCAGCTGTCATCGGTGCACGCGTTGCCGTCGTCGCACTTGAGCGGCTTGCCGTCCTTGCATGCCCCGCCCGTGCAGTTCTCGCCGACGGTGCACGCGTCGCCGTCATTGCAGGGCCCCACATAGGGTTCATGGCTGCACTGCAGCGTATCCGGGTCACAGGCGTCCATGGTGCACGGCTTGCCGTCGTCGCATTTGTTCTTGGCGCCTTTGAGGCACTTGCCACCCTGACACGCATCGCCCAAGCTGCAAGGGTTGCCGTCGTCGCACGGTTTGCTGTTGGCGATCTGGCTGCAACCCTGCAGCGCGGCGCACGCGCCGTCCGTGCAAGGGTTGTCGTCGGCGCACAGCGTCACCGCGTAGGCCTGATTGCCGGGCTTGGGCGCAAACAGGTTGCCGCCTGCGCAGGCCTTGGGCCCGGTGTGCCCCGGTCGGCACATGTGGTCGGGGCCGCACGCACCGCCGGGACAGTCGCCGTCGGCGTTGCAGTCCGCGCACACCTTCTTGGTCAGGTCGCAGACCGCCGGGCAGTCCTGGTCGGTCTGGCACTTGGGTGCCGCGGCGCAGCGCTGGCCCTGGCAGACCTTGCCGGCCCCACAGTCGCCATCTTGCAAGCACTGCACGCAACTTTGCGTCCCACCGTGGCATACCATGCCCTTGGGCTTGCACGGAACGAAGCTCTGGCAAGCGGTGCCGGGCACGCACAAACCGCCGCTGCATACCTGGCCGTTGGCACAGTGACCGGCGTGCAAGCAGGCGACGCACGAGTTGACCGTAGGGTCGCACAGTTGTCCGCCGAGACAGTCGCTGTCTGCAAGGCACGCGCTGCGCACGCACGAGGCTTGCGGTTTGTGGGTGCAAAGCCCCGACTTGGGGTCGCAGGCATCGAGCGTGCAGGGTTCGGCGTCGCTGCATGGGTTGGCGCCGGCGTTTGCGCACTGACCGTCGGCGCAGCCATCGCCGAGCGTGCAGGTGTCGCCGTCGTCGCAGGTCGCCGCGTTGGCCAGGTGGACGCAGCCGGTCGCCGCCGCGCAGGCGTCGTCGGTACAGGGGGTGGCGTCCGCGCACACAACGGCCTTGCCGCCCTGGCACTTGCCGTTCGTGCAGCCTTCGCCCTGGGTGCAGGCATCGCCGTCGCTGCAGGTCGCGGCTACCGGCAAGTGCAGGCACCCCGACTTGGCTTTGCACGCGTCGGTCGTACATGGATTGGCGTCGTCGCAGTTTAGCGTCGCCAAGGGGCCGCAGGTGCCGCCAAAACATGCGTCGCCGAGCGTGCACAGCGAGCCGTCGTCGCAATCCAGTCCGACCTTTGCAAGTGTCAGCTTGCACTTGCCCGTCTCGGGCTGGCACTTGCTGATTGAGCAGGGTGGTTCGCCGTTTTGTTCGCAGACCACCACCGAACCCGGCTTGACGGCGCAGGCAAAAAACGGCTTGGTCTTGTCACAGTACAGCGCGCCATTGCACAGGTCGGCGTCGTCCTTGGCCGCGCAGTCCG
>CAXRHS010000640.1:0-7693 GCA_964230235.1 Myxococcota bacterium | reverse complement strand
GGCGACCACCTCCTCGGGCTCCATCCGTTCGCTGATGCTAGTAAAACCGCGGATGTCCGAGAACAGCACGGTCGCGACCTGTTTGGAACTGAGGCGCCCGCCGTCGCTGATTTTGAGCGCCCGCTGCACCACATCTTTGGGCACGTACTTCTGGAACACCTGGCGCACGTGCTTCTCGGCCTCGCGCGACTGCTGCATCTCCTGGTACAGCGTGGCGTTTTCGATGGCGATGGCCGCCTGATCGGCAAAGGCCTGCAGCAGGTTCAGCGACTCCTGGCTGAACTCTTGCTCCGCCACCGAACTGTCGACATAGATGCAACCGATCACGCGCTCTTTGACCTTGAGCGGCGCGCACATCAGCGACCAGACTTCCAGGGCGGCGATGGTCTGGCTCATGCCGGCCAGATCGCTCTGGGCGTCGATGGTCAACACCGGTTCGCCGGTGCCGAACACACTGGCGATGACCGACCGCGAGATCTTCTTTTCGGGCTCTTCGATGGGCTGCCACGCGCGGTTGCGCGCGACCTCAAAGGTGTGGTCGCCGTCGGCAAAGCGGATGAGAAAGCCGCGCTCAGCGTTGGTCAGGCCGATGCCCTTCTCGACCACCAATTCCAGCAACTTGCGGGTGTCCAATTCGCCGGACACCGCCTTGGCGATGTCGAGCAAGAACATGAAGTTGCGCAGGCGGCGCGACAACTCTGCGGTGTCGCCGTGCGGGTCGGTGCCAAAAAGCCCGCTCATCTGCCGCCGCTCTTCGGGCGACAACTGGCAGGTCAGCACGCTCATGCCCAGCTGGACCTGGTCGTCGTGCTGGAGCTTGTGTTCGCTGATGGCCAGGTTGTTGCAGTAGGTGCCGTTGAACGAGCCGAGGTCGCGCAATACCCACAGGCCTTGATTCTTGCGCACTTCGCAGTGGCGGCGCGACAGGCTGGGGTCGTCCAGGTGCACGTCGGCTTCGCGGGCGCGGCCGATGACCACGACGCGGTCATCGCGCAATTGCATTGCGCTGACTACGCCATTGGTATTGATGAGAAACGAGGCCATCGCGGTGGCGCGCTTCCTGGTGGTCAAAGGGCGGCAGCGGCGCGGGCAACCCGACGTTTGCGCGCTGCCCCAGAACCTGGGTGCATACCGCATCGCCCCCGAATGCGCAACCGGATTTGCCCGCGCCGCAGCGACTGTTGCGGTTGCGGCCGCTGTGGAGGGGCTGACGACAAGCGCCTTGAACGCCCCAGGTCGAAGTGGCGGTTGCCCGCATTGCGGCAACGCCCGCCAGTCTGCTGGCAGCCACGCGACGGCAATTGCACGGCCGCGCACCGGCTTAGGCTTGGTGCGCACAGTCTGAGGGCAGCGCCCGCGCTGTGCAAAGTTGCACGGATCGGCCCGCACGCTACCATGGGCGCCCGCGCGGGCCCGCTGGTCCGCGCTTCACCTCAGGGAGCCGGCAACCCAGCATGACATCGGTGCAGTTCGATTGCGCGCCCCCAGACCTGGGTGATCGCGTGCGGCAAGCGGCCCAAGCGGTGGTCGATGCCCTGGGCCCGGTCCAGGCGCCCATCGGCCTTGTGCTGGGCAGCGGTTTGGGCGGCGTGGCCGACCAGATCGCGGGCGCTCGCAGCTTGTCTTATGATAAGATTCCCCATTTCGCGGCTTCGACCGTTGCCGGGCATGCCGGCAAGCTGGTCGCCGGCAGCTGGAATGGGCACACAGTGCTGGCGCTGGCTGGTCGCGTCCACGGCTACGAGGGGCACCCGTGGTGGCAGGTGACCCTGCCCGTGCGGGTGCTCGCGGCGCTGGGCGTCCAGGTACTGGTGGTGACCAACGCCGCCGGCGCAGTGCACACCGCGCTGCAGCCGGGCGACATCCTGTTGATGACGGACCACATCAACTTGACCGGCGCCAATCCGCTGGCGGGCCCGAACGATAGCCGGCTGGGGCCGCGCTTTCCCGACATGACCGCCGCTTATGACCCCGACTTGCGCGGACTGTGCGAGGCCGAGGCGGCGCGCCAAGGCATCGCCCTGCGCCATGGCGTGTACTGCGGGCTGACCGGGCCAAGCTACGAGACGCCGGCCGAGATTCGCATGCTCGGTATGCTCGGCGCGGACGTGGTCGGGATGTCGACGGTGCATGAGGTCATCGTCGCCCGCCACATGGGGGTGCGGGTGCTCGGCTTGAGCTGCGTCACCAACCTGGGCGCTGGCCTGGGCGAGGGCACGCTCGACCATGGCCACGTGGCCGAGGTCGCACTCGACACCACCGCCCGCATGACGGCGTTGGTGGCCGGGGTGGTTGCAGCGCTGCCCGATCTGGCGATCGCAGCGAGGTCGCCATGACGCGCGGGATTGGTTCTCCGGACGAGCGCGCCCGCGGCTTGTGGGCGCAAAGTGAGGTCTTGCGCGAGCGACCAGGCCTGGTCGATCTCGTGCACGCCGCGGCCGATGTGCGGATGCGCGCCTACGCGCCGTACTCAGGCTTTGCCGTGGGCGCAGCGCTGCGCACCGCCTCGGGCAAGGTGTACCTGGGCGTCAACGTCGAAAACGCCCGCTATCCCGTCAGTTGCTGTGCCGAGCGCAGCGCGGTGTGCGCGGCGGTCACCGCCGGCGATCGCCAGTTTGAGGCAATCGCCATCGTGACCGACGCCGCCACGCCGGCCGCCCCGTGCGGCCTGTGCCGCCAGACGCTGTGCGAGTTCGGGCTGGATCTGCACGTCATCCTGGCCAGCGCAGCCGGCGCGGTGTGGGCTGCACGCTTGCGCGAACTGCTGCCAGCCGCGTTTACCCCGGACAGCTTCGAGCCGCGCCCGGGCCGCACGGGGCCAGGTTCGACCGGGCACGATGACCTTGAAGACGTGGAATAACCGACAGTTGTCAGCCGATCGGCGCCCTGACATCGGCATGACACGCAGGGCTTGATCCGCCGTTGCTGTCGAAAATGAATTTCGTTATCATCTGCCCACGCCGAGACCTGAGGTCGCGCGGCGGCTCGCAGATGGTCATGAAGAAGCTGTTGAAATTGCTCCCCACCGCACCGCGATACCTGGTTGTCCTGGCGGTGTTGACGCTGGGTTCGTTGGCTGGCGCAGCCGCGCAGGCCGAGACGTTCTGGGACAAACCGAGCGTGCTCAAGGCATTCTTTGCCAAAAGCGAGCGCGTCACCTTCGCCAAGATTACGCCCACGCCGGCGCAGGCCCAGGCTCTGCGCGCCCGGTTGGGTTACGCGCCGCCGGCCAGTTGGACCGTGTACTACGGCCTGACCCGCGATCGAATCGACGGGCTCGCTGTCATCGACGACGAACTCGGCCAACACTTGCCGATCACGTTTGCGGCGTTGATTGGCACGGCAGGTGCACTGCAACGGCTCGAAGTCATGGTCTACCGTGAGGCGTACGGCGGAGACGTGGCACAACCGCGCTTTCGCAATCAGTTCACGGGCAAGACGGCAGGCGACCCGGTGCGCCACGGCAGCGACATCGTGGCGGTGGCCGGGGCGACACTGTCGTCCAAGGCGCTGGCGGTTGGCGCGCGCCGGGCGTTGATCCTGGCCGACGAACTGGTGGTCAAGCCGGGGCTCGACAAGGCCCTGCCGGTCGCCCCGCAAAATGCCGGCGGCGGCACGAGCGCACGGGCCGCCGGCCAGCGCTGACCGCCCGTTGCTGACCTGCGACAGCCAGCGCAATCCGGCGACTGCGGCGCAAGTGCCCGTGGAAAATCGAGTCGATCATCTACGTTGGCCGATTGCTCGCCTGGTGGGTCGCAAGCTCGCGACTTTGCAGGTCGACTCGCCGCTGTGCACCGCGCAAATGGCGATGGACTCGTTCCTTTACAGGCTCCAAGGTGCCGCTGGCGCGGTTGCCCTGCCTGACACGATGGACGCGTGAAGCTCTTTATCGCCAAAGGCTACCACCTCGCAGCGCTGCCGGTGCCGGCCAAGCTTGTCTACAGCTTGTTCCTGGTGTTCATCGCCATCGGCTTGTGGACCAGCTGGGCAATGTACCGCGATCGCATCGGCGCGGACTTGCAAGGGCCGGACGGCCAGCCGAGCGTGCAAGAGCGCTACGTCACCCGCGCGGCCCAACCCAGCCAGGCAGGCGTCGGCCCGGCGCTCGACCTGGACGAACCTGCCGCGCCCAAGCCAACGGAAGACCTCAAGAAGCCCTGGGTCATGGACGTCTTCCACAGCCACGTGTTCTCGGTCAGCGTCGTGTATCTGATCCTGGCGCACTTGTTCATGCTGACGCGCCTGCACCCGGTGGCAAGCGGCGGTGTCATTGCCCTGGCGGGGCTGTCGGCGCTGCTGCACGTGCTGGCACCGGTCATCATCTGGAAGACGGGCACCTGGCTGTGGTTGATGCCGGTAAGCGGTGCTTCGATGGGCCTGTCGTGGACCGCGATGGTGGCGTACACCCTGCTCGCCATGTGGTTCGGCAACGCACGGGCCAACCAGCCGCAAGCGTAGATGCCCGGCAAGGCATTGGTCGTCGGCGCCGGTGTGGCGGGGCTGGTGGCGGCCTTTCGGTTGGCCGAGCGCGGCTGGCGAGTCGAACTGCGCGAAAAACTGGCGACGGTAGGCGGAATGCTGGCGCGCCGGCAGGTCGACGGTACCGCGTGTGATCTCGGCGCGCACCGCCTGCACGCGGCCGCTCTCCAGGTGCCAGTGCTGGCCGAGCTGGCACAGGCGCTGCCGATGCAAACGCGGCCCCGCAAGGGTCGCATCGTCTTGAATGGCCAGCAATTGCCCTACCCGCCGACGCCATGGGGGATCGCGCGTGGCCTGGGCGTGCGACAGGGTAGCCGATTCGCGTTGAGTTTCGCGGTGGCGCCGCGCTGGCGCGCCTCGGCGGCCGACGGCGGCGACGATGTCGGCTTTGCGGCGTTTGTGCGCGCGCGGGTGGGCGAGGCGGCATACCGCGGCTTCTATGCGCCCTATGCCCGCAAAGTCTGGGGCTTAGATCCTGACCAGCTGAGCCAGACCTGCGCCAAGCAGCGCGTGTCGGCCGTTGCGCCGTGGCAGTTGCTGCGGCGAAAATCGGTGCAGCCGGGCTTCTTGTTGCCGATGGGCGGCTTTGGCGCGCTGGTCGACCTGCTGGTGGCGCGGTGCAGGAGCGCAGGCGTAGTCTTGCGGCCGGGCGAACCCGGCGACCGTTCGAGCGATGCCGACGCGATCGTGTACAGCGGGCACCTGGGCGACCTGGTGCCAACGCTGGACCTGGGCCACCGTGGCCTGCAACTGCTGTGGCTGGCGGTGCACGGTGCTCGGCTCGCCGATGTGGACACCTGGTACTGCACCGAGGCCGCATTTGCGTTTGGCCGGGTGACCCAGGTCGGCCACTTCGCGGTCCAGCCCCCCGATCCGCCGCTGCTGTGCGTGGAAATTCCGCAGGGTGCGGGGCCGGCCGACCAGGCCTGGGACCAGCGAGTGCCCGAGATCGCCGCGCAACTGAAGCAAGCGGCCATCCTGCCGCACGGCGCCCGAGTCGAGCTGCGCGATCAGCTGTGGCTGCCGCGGGTCTATCCGCTGCACCGCCGGGGCTGGCGGCAGGCGTGGCGGCAGGCGATGCAGCGTGCAACCGCGGATGGCCGCACGGTACCCGTCGGTCGCCAGGGCCTGTGGCTGCACTGCAACCTGGACCATGCGATGCACACGGCGGACATCGCGGCGACCTGGGTCGACCAGCGACGCGATGTGCGCCAATGGCCCGACCGCGCCGCGCAGTTCCTGGCACTGCAAGTTCGCGACTAAGCGAACGTGCTATGCTGACCCCGCAGCCAGTGCTGCAGCACGGTCAGCAGGTGCCCGCGGTCCGCAAGCAATCGACGCGAGGTGGTTGGTGCGCCCTTGGCTGGCCGGCTGGGTCGCAAGCGCTCGAATTGCCAAGAAATTTCGCCGAACCGCGCCGCTTGCAGACTGCCCGCCTGCTCTTGCTTGCCTGCGTCTCGCTGGCCGTGGCCGTGGCCGCCGAGGCCGCGCCGCCGGCACCGGCGCAGGTTGGCTATTTGCGCTACGCGGCAGAGCCGGCCGACAAATGGCGACTCGACACGGCCGTCGCGACCTTTCGGCGTGGCGCGGTTGCCGTTGACCTGGTGGGCGCGGTGCACGTCGGCGATCGCGGCTACTACAAGGCACTCAACGCCCGCTTTCGCGGTTATGACCGGGTGCTTTTCGAACTCATCAAGCCCGAAGAGTTCGACATGCGCCAGTTCTCGCGCTCGCAGGGCGCGGTGTCGGGGCTGCAGCGGGTGATCAAGGACCTTTTGCAGCTCGAGTTCCAACTGGACCACATCGACTACCGCGCCCGCAATTTCGTCCATGCCGACATGGACAGCGACCGCCTGGGCGAGCGGCTGCGCCAGCACGCCGGCGACATCTTGGGGTCGCTGCTGGTGTGGAGCGTCGGCGACGCCGCGCGCTTGCAGCACGCCGACGGCAGCATGCGCTGGACCGCGTGGGAGTTGGTGCAGGCGTTGACTGACCCGGATTCGCCGCGGGCACTCAAGCGCCTGCTCGCCCGCGAGCTGAGCGAAATGGACATCGGTCTGGGCGACGTCGGCGGATTCGGCTTCGGGTCGGTGCTGATCAACGAACGCAATGGGGTCGCCGTGCAGGTCTTGCAGCGAACGCTCTCCAACAAAAAGCTCAAGAAGATTGCGATTTTCTATGGCGCCGCCCACCTGCCCGACCTGGCCGCGCGCCTGCAGGGGCTCGGCTTCAGCCCCGGGCCGGTCAGCTGGCTGCGGGCCTGGGATCTGGCGGCAGCGCGGTCAAAATAGCGCAAGTAGAACGATCGCAGCCTGGGTCGCGGTCGTGACCGCCAGCGCGGGTCCCAGCCGACCGGTAGACCACACCAGGTAGCCGGCCAGCGCCCCGACCGGAATCCACAAGAACAGCTGCGGACTCGGCAGCGGCAGGATCAAGAACTGGCCGAACGGCAGCAGCACCGCCGCCACACCGACGGCAGCGAGCGGCGTCAATTCCTGGGCAAGGCGACGCTGCACGTAGCCGTGCACGACCACGCCGTGCAACACCGGCCACAGCAGGCCGAAACTGACGAACGCGAGCACGGTGCTCGGCGCATCCACCAGCCGCACCTGAGCCTGCAACAGCTTGAAGTCGATGCCAATTTTCTTGCCAAGCAACGCCACGTCCAGCCCGGCTACGACGGCACCAATGCCGCCGCGGGTCAGCCCTTCCAGAAAAGACAGCGGCTCCGGCTCGTCGGCGCGGGCAAACCGGCCCTTGATGACAACCATCCACGCGACACACAAAAGTGCGAATACGATCAACTGCAGCGCGATGACCCCGCGCTGGGCAACCTTGAACGGTTGCAGCGCAGCCTTGCTCCAGCGCTGGTACATGGTGGCGTCGATGGCGGCGTCGGTGGCCGTCTCGACGGCGAAGTTGCGCAAACCGGCGCCGGCGAGCGCCTTGTGTACTCGCGGGATTTCCAACGAACGCGCAGGAAAGTCCGCGGCCTCCAGCGCAAACAGCGGCGACGGTTGCCACTGGGCGCTGACCAGCGTGACGCCAGCTTGCGGCAGCGCGAGCGCGGCCTTGGCCAGCTGATCGGGGCCCGTAGGCGTCCAGGTCGCCTTGACCAGCACCTGGTACTCTTCCTTGCCCTTTTCGATGATGAGGCAGGCGTTGCGTTGCGCGCCGGCCCAGGCGTCCAGGTCCTTGCGCGTCTTGTCGTCGA
>CAXRHS010000639.1:0-8962 GCA_964230235.1 Myxococcota bacterium | reverse complement strand
CATAGCCCTGCCAGGGCTCAGGTGCGAACACCGCGATGTTCTTGAGCAACCGCATCGACGGCACCCCGAGCACATGCACCTGGCCCGAGTGGCCGCCCGAAGCGAAGATCAGGTACTCATCTTTCTTGCCCGTCGGCAGGTAGGTCTTGAGCGCGGCCTCGACATCGGCGTCCGACAGGCCGCGGGCGGCCATCAGTTCCTTGATCGAAGCCGATGCACCGAGGTTGGCAGATGGTGCGGCGGCGGCGGGCGCCGCTCCGGCCGGCGGTGGCGGCTGCGTTGGCGGATTGCAGCCAATTGCCAGTGCGGCCAGCATCACGGTCGCGCCGATGCGGCGGGCGAGACGAAGGGCATAAGATGTCATCGATTCCTCCTGACCAGGGCGGGGCGGCGAGGGCCGTGCCGCTTGACCGCGCCGGGCGTCCAGCGGGGCGTCCATAGGCGCGTTTGCTGAGTAAGCCGGGCGGGAGCGGTGCGCACGTGTGCACCCAGGCGACGTCCGGCGGCCGGCGAATGGCGACGGGCCAGCGCCAGCGCCAACACAGTAGATAATTTTGTCTATTGAGTGTCACGAAGGGGTCACGCTCGGCGGACTGCAGCCAACCGTCTTGTTCGCTCGCTCGGCGCGCCGGGAGCGAACCGGAAACCCTTGACGTCACCGCCACGCTTTCCGACACTTGCGCCCCCTCGCCGCCCGCTGTGGCGGCGCAAAGAGTGTTCATGAGCGCCAACTCGTCCAACGGTCGCAAGAAAGTCGTCCTCGCCTACTCCGGCGGCCTGGACACCAGCGTGATGCTGCACTGGCTCAAGTACGACCAGGGCTACGATGTCGTGTGCATGACCGCCGACGTGGGCCAGGGCGAAGAACTGGACGGGCTGCGCGACAAAGCGTTGAAATCGGGCGCGATCGCCATCCACATCGTCGACCTGCGCGAGACCTTCGTGCGCGACTACGTGTTTCCATCGCTCCAGGCCAACGCAGTCTATGAGGGCTATTACCTCCTGGGCACGTCACTGGCGCGCCCGCCGATCGCCAAGGGCCTCGTCGATGTCGCGCTGGCCGAGGGTTGTGAGGCGATCGCGCACGGTGCCACCGGCAAAGGCAACGATCAGGTGCGGTTTGAGCTCGGGGCCTATGCGCTGCACCCCTCGATCCAGGTGGTGGCGCCGTGGCGCACCTGGCCCTACAAAAGCCGCTCCGATCTCATCGACTACTGCCGGCGCCACGACATCCCGGTCACTGCCACGTCGGAAAAGCCGTATTCCACGGACCGCAACTTGCTGCACATCAGCTTTGAGGGCGGCATCCTGGAGGATCCGTGGCGGGCGCCGCCGGCCGACATGTTCAAGCTCACCGTCGATCCGCGCCAAGCGCCCGATACGGCGCAAAACGTCGAAATCGCGTTCGAAGACGGCATTCCGGTCGCCATCGACGGTGAGGCGCTCGGCCCGGTGGCGCTGCTGGAAAAGGCCAACCTTATCGGCGGCATGCACGGCATTGGCCGGGTCGACATCGTCGAGAACCGCTACGTCGGCATCAAGTCGCGCGGCGTCTACGAGACCCCTGGCGGTACGCTGCTGTACCACGCCCACCGCGCGGTGGAGTCGCTGGTGCTCGACCGCGAGGTGATGAGCCTGCGCGACGGGTTGGTGCCCCAGTTCACCCGCATGATCTACAACGGGTACTGGTTCAGCCCGGAAATGCAGCAGATGCTCGGCTTCATGAAGAACATCCAGCGCGGCGTCACCGGCGTGGCGCGCTTGCAACTGTACAAGGGCGGCGTGCAAGTCACCGGTCGCAAGGCGCGCAATTCACTCTACAACCCCGAGTACAGCACGTTTGAGGCCGACAAGGTCTACAACCAGGCTGACGCCGACGGCTTCATCAAGCTCAACGCCCTGCGCCTCAAGCTCAACACTTACCGCGATCGCGCAGCGCTGGCGGATCCGACGCCCGAAGTCGCGCAAAACGTCGCCGACCTGCGCACCAACTACATCGAATGATCGCTGCCGGCGCTGCCGACCGACCCGCCGTCGCCCTGGACACACCGATTGCGCCCCTGACAGCCACCGGCTCCCCAAGCGCCGCAGCTGCGGGCAAGGACTCTGCTATGCACGCACGCATCAAGATCTTCGCAGGCTCGAGCCACCCGGCGCTTGCCGAGGCGATCTGCAGCTACCTCGATCTGCCGCTCTCGAAAAGCGAGTGCATCAAGTTCAGCAATGAAAATCTGATGGTGCGCATCCTGGAGAACGTGCGCGAGTGCGACGTCTTTTACATCCAGACCGCTGCGCCGCCCGTCAACGAAGCCATCTTGGAGACGCTCATCGCCATCGACGCCTTGAAAAGCGCGAGCGCCGCGCGGGTGACTGCAGTTCTGCCGTACTTTCCGTACTCGCGGTCGGACAAGAAAGATCAGCCGCGCATCTCCATCACCGCGCGCCTGATGGCCGACTTGCTGCAGACGGCCGGCGCCGACCGCGTGCTGACCATGGACCTGCACTCGCCGCAGATCCAGGGGTTCTTCCGCATCCCGGTGGACCAACTGATGGGCGCGCCGGTGCTGTGCGACCACATGAAAACCTGGGACTTGAGCGAATGCGTGCTGGTCGCCGGCGACGTCGGCGAAGCCACGGACATCGGCAGGTTTGCCAACATGCTGCACCTGCCGGTTGCGGTCGTCGACAAGCGCCGGTACGGCAACGACGACCGCGCAGTCGCCACCAACTTGATTGGCGAGGTCGCCGGCAAGCACGCGATCATCACCGACGACGAGATCGCGACCGGCGGCACCATCATCGAAGCGACCAACTTTCTCATCGCGCGCGGCGCCCTGTCCGTGCGGGTCTGCGCCACCCACGGCGTGTTGTCGGGGCCGGCCGTCGACCGCATCAACAAAAGCAAGATCAGCGAAGTCATCGTCACCGACACCATTCCGCTGCGCGACAAGCAGTCGGACCGGGTGCGGGTGCTGTCGGTGGCGCCGCTGTTTGGCAAAGCGATCCGCCGTATCCACGACGGCGATTCGGTCTCCGACTTGTTTTGATGTGCTCGCCACGGTCCCGTGGGGCCAACCGCGCGAGCGGTCGGTGCGTCGAAGCCGCGCGGCTTGACCCCCCAAGTCGGCGACCGTAGCTTGTGCGCATGGGGCGTCGCGCCACAACCTGGATTCGAGTTGCACTCGCGGCGTTGGCGGGCCCGCTGGGCGCGCTGGCGTTGATGGCGGGGCTGGCGTCGCTGCTGCGCTTTGACCTGGGCGGCCATGGCACGACGGCCAAGAAAGTCGTGCGCGCGCTCGACAAGCCGGGGTCCAAGCGAATCGCGCGCATGCAGTGGCTGCCGACCTCGCCAACCCAGCCGCAACTGGCAGTCGAGAAGCCAAAGCCACCACCAGAACGCGAACTGTCGGGCCAAATCGTGCAGACGGCGCGGCCAGAGCGCGAGCAGCGGCCGACGGACAGCCAGTACCTGGGCCGCTACGACATGACCGTGCCCAAGGAGAAGAAGGCCCGCGACGTCGCCCGCGCGACCAAGGACCTGGGTCGCCAGCGCGTCGACGAACCATCGCCCCTGCAAAGCCCAAACAGCAAAAACAAGCAGCGCACGGCGCTCGACGCCCGCAAGCAGGACCAGGGTCAGCAGGTCGCCGAACAGGCGCCGCCGTTGCCGAAGGCAGGCGCAGGAGAGGCGGCCCCGCCCGCTGTCGATCCCCAGGCGCCGAAGGCCGGCGGTTCGGTGGTCGTGCGCGGCGCCGACACCGGTCTTTTGCTGCCGGCGACCTCGCCCGGCAACGTCGCTCGCAACCTGCAGGCGTTGTCTGGGGATACCGGCCGCAACGACTACCTGCCCGATGTCCACGACGAAGACGACACCAACTTGTTGAATACGCGCAAGTTCCGCTATTGGGACTTTTTCGAGCGCATCCGCGACCGCGTGTCCGAAGAGTGGGAGCCCGGCAAGGTGTGGCGTTCGCGCGATCCCACCGGGCAGCGTTACGGGGTCAAAAGCCGCTTGACGATCGTGCGGGTGACCCTGGATCCCGACGGCGCGCTCAAGCATTTGCGGGTGGCCAAGGAAAGTGGCCTGGATTTCCTTGACGACGAGGCGCGGCGCGCCTTTGCTGCCGCTGGACCGTTCCCCAATCCGCCGGTCGGTTTGCGCAATGCCCAGGGTGAGATCGAATTCCGCTTCGGCTTCCTTTTCGAGATCACCAGCCAGCGCTTCCGGATGCGCGGCTGGCAGTAGCTGGTATGGGCGCATTGCGCTATGGCTTCTCGGCCTGGCCGTGGTCGCGACGGGCTCGCTCGGCCTGGGACAACCGATAGGGCAACCAGCATCGCAACCAGCGCGACCAAGCGCAGGCCAAACCGCTGGCCCGATTGCCATCACCCTGCACGGCGTCGACGAAGACCGGCGTGCGCCGCTGACCAAGGCCGCCGCCGAAGCTGCCGTTGCAGTGCAACGCTACCTCGACGCCCGCTTGCCGCCGACCCTGGCGATCGAGTTTGTCGGCAGCGACGACGACTTTGCCCAGGTCATGGCGCGATACCGGGTGTCTGGCTGGGATGAACGCTGGCTGGCAGGGTTGGCCTTGCTCGATCAGGACCGGGTCATCGTGCACGTCAACGGCACCCGCGCGCTCGGCACCAAGGAAACCTTGGAGCACGAATTGGTCCATGTGCTCATGCACCATACCAAAGGCCGCTATCCGCAGCCGCGCTGGTACCAGGAAGGCGCGGCGATGCTGCTGACCGGCGAGGCGACCTGGGAGCGCATGAAGTCGATGGCGGGCGCTGCACCGCTTGGTCAATTGGACAGTCTGGGCGACCTCGACGACGGCCTGCTCGGCAGCGCGGTCGAGAAGGAGCGCGCCTACGCGACGGCCGCCGCGTTCCTGCAGTTCTCCACCCGCAGGGTCGGCGACCGCAACGCGGTGGCGGAATTGCAGCGGCAGATGCAGGCGGGCATGGGCTTTGACCAGGCGTTCACGCTTAGCTTTGGGCGCGGCCCCGACGACCTGTACCGCATCTTTGCCGAACAGATGAAGGCGACCGCTTCCGCGTGGTCGCTGCTGCTGACCGACGACTTCTTGTGGACGCTCCTGTCGTTGCTGAGCGCGATCGCGCTGGTCCACGCCTGGCGTCACCGCGCCAAATACGCCGATATGGCGACGGAATCAGTAGGGCCGCGCATCGATCTGGAGGCGGTGGCTGCCGCGGGCGAGGCGGCCTTGCACCGGCCCTGGCAGCGGCGCGATTTCTCGGCCAACCCTTTGATCGTGCAAGTGGATCCACACGACGGTCCAAGTGAGCCTGTGGCAAGCGATTCGCCGGTGCCTGGCGACCATGCCGACGAAAAACCTGTGACAATCTCACAGGCTGCGGCCGCTGACGACGCGAACCCGCGCGACGAAGCCGCGATCGCGGGTGCGGCCGTGCTGACCGTTGACGGCCCGCGCAACCGAGACCTATAAGCGCCGCCCCGCAGCCCATTCTGCGCCCGCGTTCCATGGTCCCGACTACTGCCCTGCGCCCGCATCGCCTTCGCCGCTTGCACTGGCAAACGCTGGTCAAGGCGGTCGAGTTTGCGCAACACTGCCTGGACAAACCGCAAATCGTCTCGGCGGCGAGCCGGTTTTTCCGCCGCCAGCTGCGCAGCGGCCGTGATGTCCAGAACTTGCTGTACGAGTTGGATTGCGAAGCGCAATTCATCCCATGGGTGCTGTGGGACGCCCAGATCGACGAAAACGGCGCGCTGGGTCGCGTGCTCGCTGCCAAGGCGCGCAACCGCGAAACCCGCGAGATTCTCGCGGCGCTGCTCTGTTGCCGGCCCGAAGTCTGGCGCTTTGACGCCGTGCAGGGCGAGACGGCGACTCTGACCCGCCTGCGCGACGGTCGCACCGCGCAAGTGACCGAGCCCGCGTTGGCTTTTGGCGCCGTAGGCGGTGAGTTGATGATCGCGCGGGTGGCCGACCTCGGTGACCTGCAGCTGCTTGACGCCGTTCACGAAACGCTGCCGGCGCACTGTGAGCCGGCGATGAAAAAGGCCGCCGTCCGCGTCGCCCGCCTGCGTTCCGAGGCGCAACTGGATGCCCTGCGACGGGCGGCGTTGCTGGCCGTAACGGCAGTGGAGACGACGCCGCAGCGGCGCACCAGCAAGAGCCACAAAGCCTGGATGTCTTGGATCTTCCGCGTCGATCTGGCGCAGATCTTGCCCGCGCTAGCGCAGGCGGTTGCCGATGGAGCCCTGATGGCAGTCGGTCCGCGTTCGTGGGCGCTTGGTCCGTCCGCCGGATCCCTGTCGGACTGCACGGTGGCGCTGCACCGCGGTCGGCTGCATGTCAGCGCCCCGCGCCAGCAGGCCGGCGACGCCTTGTGCGCGTGGGTCCGTGCCAATCTGGCGGTCGAGACCGAACCGGTGGTCCGCCTGATCGAGTCGCGGCCGGTCGGCGCCTGACCGCAGAGCGCCGATCCAACGCTGGGGCTGCCGTCAGCCCTGGTCTGCTTCGAACGACTTGCACAACTGGGGAACGCCGCCGTCGGCGACGGCGACGAATGGCTCGCGGCGCAGGGCGTGGTTGGGAAAGCCAAACGAGCAACGGCCATCGCGCCGCACGTGTGCGCAGTCCGCGCAGCGGTAGCGCAGGTTCCAGCGCTCGGCGTCGAGCAGGAACCGCGCATTGACCGCGCCCACAGATTGCCCGCCTGTCACGTCGGGCGCGAACGGCCGGCCATCGGTCACGGCGCAAGCCCCAAGTGGCGGCGCACAGCCGCGATCGCCGCGCGATCTGCATCCGTTTCGGCTAGCCGCCCCGTCTTGGCCAGTTCGACCGCTGCGGCCGTCGGTTCGGCCAGCGCGCGCAGCAGGACGACCGGCAATGTCTGGTTGCCAGGGGCTGCGGGTGGACCTTGGCGCCAGTCGCGCGCTTGCGCCGCCATGGCTACCGCAAACCGACCTGCCGCAGGCGAAGCTGGCGCGTGGCTGGCGATCGCGGCCAACATGCGGACAGCGACAGCGGCCTGGTCGGATTGCACGCACGCCGCTGCGGCAACCGAGCGCCACGCCGGACCCGGCGCAAATCCTTCGTCGATGATCTCCAGCGCCGGCGCTTTGGCGCGCACATGGCGGTCCAGGTAGTGCTCAATCGCGGTCAGTTCGGCCTTGCGGCGATCGGGGCCGAAAAACAGCCGCGATCCTTCCACCTGCAGGGCCCGGTAGCGACGGTCCGCATCCTGACAGGCGGCCGCCAATTTGCCGCGTGCGACCAGTCGCACCGACGGCGCAACCGCAGCGTGGTGCGCACTGCCGACCCGGGCAGGCTCGGAGGCCAAAAGCGCGCTGGCGACGGCAAGCGAGTAGGGTGCAGGTGCGGCCAGCGCCGTCATCGGTTCGATAAACAGCGAGCCGAGCGCGGCCAGCGCGGTCCCCAAAATCGGATGCAGTTTGCGCGACATGGCAGACCTCGAACCGGCGGTGCCGCCCTTGCCTTGACAGCCCAGGTCCCCATCCTAACGTGCGCGCGCTCGCGGCGACTAGGGGCGACCCGGCTGCGCGCGATGGCCCTGCGGCGACGGCGCGGCAAACGAGGCCCGCAGTGACCGCGGCCAAATGGGAAACCCGCAAGTTTGCGTTGACGCGCCCCGCGGCGCGGCGGCGGTGTTGACGGCAAAAGGAGCAGCAATGGCAGACGGCACCGTGGTACGTGTGCGCAACCTGGTCAAAGAGTACGCGACCAAGACCGCGCTCGGCGGGGTCTCCTTCGACGTGCACTCCGGCGAAATCATGGGCTTGCTCGGGCCAAACGGTGCCGGCAAGTCGACCACCATGAAGATCCTGACCACCTACCTCGCCGCGACCTCTGGCGACGTGGCTGTGGACGGGATCGATTCGGCCGAGGACCCGGTCAAAGTGCGCGCGATGCTCGGGTACCTGCCTGAAAGCACGCCGCTTTACACCGACATGGTCGTCTATGACTACCTGGACTACGTCGGCTCGATGCGCGGCTTCAAAGGCGCCGAGCTGCGCAAGCGCATCGGCGACGTCATCCGTATGGTTGGCTTGCAGGAATACGTCGGCTTTCAGATTGGCACCCTGTCCAAGGGCTACCGCCAGCGGGTCGGGTTGGCGCAGGCGATGTTGCACAACCCCAAGGTACTCATCCTCGACGAGCCCACGAGCGGCTTGGATCCGAACCAGATCGTCGAAATCCGCAACCTGATTCGCGAACTCGGCAAGTCGCACACCGTGATCCTGTCGAGCCACAACCTTGCAGAAGTGCGCCAGATCTGCGACCGGGTGGTCATCATCCACCGCGGCAAGGTGGTCGCCGACGGTACCATCGACGAATTGGAAGGCCGGGTCGCCAGCACCCACCGGCTGGTCCTGGGCGTGCAGCCCAAGGCCGGCACCGCGGCGGCCGATCTGGCGACGGCCATCAAGGAACTGCCCGGCGTGACGCAGGCCCAGGTGACCCACGAAGCCAAGGCGCCGGTTCCGCACGTCAGCCTCGAGGTCGAGGCGTCGCAGGACCTGCGCCCCGAGCTGTTCCAGTGGGCGCAGCGCTCTGGCCATGCCCTGGTCGAGCTCCGGCGTAAGGCCATGGATCTGGAAGGAATTTTCCAGTCGCTCACCCAAGACGCCAACTAGCCAGCCACCTGTGACCCTTCGCGCCGCGCAACGCGGCGAATTGGGAGCCCTATCCGCATGAACGCTGTACTGACCCTGGCCCGCCGCGAATTGGCGGCCACCTTTGACTCGCCCATCGCGTACATCGCCGCAACGGTGTTTCTGGTCGTGACCGGGCTGCTTTTCTTCTTTGGCCACGACGGCTCGGCCGATTTCTTCGGCGCGCGCGAAGCCACGCTGCGGCCGCTGTTTGAATACGCGCCGTGGGCGCTGGCGGTCATCCTGCCCGCTGTCACCATGCGGCTGTTTGCCGAAGAAAAGAAAAGCGGCACGTTA
>CAXRHS010000638.1:0-2948 GCA_964230235.1 Myxococcota bacterium | reverse complement strand
GGCCGACCTGGAGGCGGCGCTGCCGGTGATGCGCGACTTGGGCCTGGTGCTGCTGGTGCACGCCGAAGCGCCAGGTCCGCTGGAGACTGCCGAAGCAGCAGTCGCTGGCGCCGATGTGCGCGAGTACGCGACCTATCTGCGCTCGCGGCCCGACGAGGCGGAGGTCGAGGCGATCGCCATGGTCATCGACTTGTGCCGCAAGCACCGCGCGGCCGCGCACATCGTCCACCTGTCGAGCGCACGGGCGCTGCCGATGCTGGCCGAGGCGCAAGCGCAGGGCGTGCGCATCAGTGCCGAAACCTGCTTGCACTACCTGACCTTTTGCGCCGAAGACGTGCCGCCGGGAGCGACCTGCTACAAGTGCGCGCCGCCGATCCGCAGCCGCGCCAGCCGCGAGGCTGTGTGGCAGGGCTGGCGCGAGGGAGTCCTGACCCAAGTCGTGTCAGACCACTCGCCGTGCACGCCGCAGCTCAAGCGCACCGAAGTTGGCGACTTCATGGCCGCTTGGGGCGGCATCGCCGGCCTGCAACTGGGGCTGTCGGCGCTGTGGACTCAAGCCAGCGCCCGCGGCTTCGGGCTCGCCGACCTGTGCCGCTGGAACGCCCACAACACGGCGCAACTGGCTGGCCTGGGCGATCGAAAAGGCCGTATTGCCGCAGGCTTCGACGCTGACTTCGTCATTTGGGACCCAGAGGCTAGTGCGACGATCGTCGGCGCCGAACTGCACCACAAGCACAAGCTCACGCCGTACGACGGTCTTGCGCTGCGTGGCGTGGTGCAGCAGACTTGGTTGCGCGGCCGGCAGGCGTGGCACCGCGAGAACGGCTTCAGCCCGCCTCATGGCGAGTTTGTCCCTGCGTCGGAGTAAGTGCATTTATCTCATCCAGTTGCGCCGGTCGTCGCGCGGCGACGCGGTTCCACTTGCCTATTGACAGCCCTTCTCAATGCGCGTACCGTGCTGCGCCCCAAAAAAGCCGCGCAGCTGTCGCGGTGGAGGCGGACATGTCCGACGCCCAAGCCAATCCTTCCAGCGCAGCAGCGCTCGCAGGGGCCCGGCCGAACCGCGGACCGAGCGGCCTTCAGCAAGGTCAGCTCGAGCGCCGCAATGCCCATCGCGCAGCGGTCGACCTATTCGTGCAAGAGCGCGACGGCGAGCGGCTTTTCGTCCACCCGGCGACCAATCTGTCCGCGACCGGGATCTTCATCGAGAGCCACAGCTACTCGTTGCGCAACGCCTTGGAGCGAAAGTACATCGACCTGGAGTTCGCCCTGCCGGATGAAGAAGCGCTCATCGCCGTGCGCGGCGAAGTTATCGGCGCCCGCCGCACCCGCGGCTTCGCCCATGGCCTGGCCATTCGCTTCCTGAACCTGCGCGAAGGCGACCGCGGCCGCATCGACGCGTTCGTCGTTCGCAAGCTGGCCGAAGGGGCGGGCGAAGGGCCCGCCAGCGAAGCCGCGCCGACCTAGGTCGCTAGTCGCCAACCACTGCTGCATTCCGAGTTGCACGCATCCGCCTGCGCGCCAACTCTCGCCGGGTCCACGCCGTGACATCAACCAACCCCACCGCTGACCACGCTGGCCAGCCCCGCGCCGTCTTGGGCGTTTTGGGCGGCAGCGGCCTGTATGACATGCCCGGCCTCTCCGGCGTGCGCGAGCACACGTTCGACACCCCGTTTGGCGCGCCGAGCGACGCGCTGATTGAGGGCTGGATCGGCGACACCCAACTGTTCTTTTTGCCCCGCCATGGCCGCGGTCACCGGTTCACGCCGAGCGAAATCAACTATCGGGCCAATATCTGGGCGCTCAAGAAAGCCGGCGTGACCGACATCGTGTCGGTCTCCGCCGTGGGTTCGATGCGCGAAGAAATCGCCCCGGGCGACCTGGTCATCGTCGATCAGTTCATCGACCGGACCGTGGCGCGGCCGCGCACGTTCTTTGACCGCGGGTGTGTGGCGCATGTCGGGTTTTCCGACCCGATCAGCCGGCGGGTGTCGGCGGCGCTGGTGCACGCATGCCAAGACCTCGGCCTGCGCCATCATGTCGGCGGTGCCTATGTGTGCATCGAGGGCCCGCAGTTCTCGACCCGCGCAGAATCGCAGACCTTTCGCACCTGGCCCAATGTCGCCGTCATCGGCATGACCAACCTGCCGGAGGCGCGCCTGGCCCGCGAGGCCGAGATCCCCTACGCCACACTGGCCCTGGCGACCGATTACGACTGTTGGCACGACGGACATGACGCCGTCAGCGTGGATCAGGTCATTGCGGTGCTCAAGGCCAACGTCGCCAACGCCCAAAAGGTCGTGCGCGCCGTCGCCCAAACGCCGCCGACTGGCCCGGACGCGGCATTGGACGCGCTGCGATTCGCGGTCATGACTCGACCCGACCTCATCGTTGGCGAAACCCGCGCCCGTTTGGCTCTTTTCCTCGACAAATACCTGGGACCGGCCTAGTCGGTCGGCGGAGCGAACCATGAACCTGCTTGTCGTCGGCTCGGTGGCGTATGATTCGGTGCAGACCGCCCACGGCAGCGTCGATCGCGCGCTCGGCGGCTCGGCCACTTTCTTCGCATTGGCCAGTTCGATGTGGGCCCGCACCCATATCGTGGCCGTGGTTGGCGATGACTTCCGCCAGAGCGATCTCGACCGGTTGCGCCAACGCGGCGTGGACATCTCGGGCATTGAGCAAGTCGCCGGCCAGACGTTTCGCTGGGGCGGCGTCTACAGCCAGCACTTCGAAACGCGCACCACGTTGTTCACAGAGCTAAATGTGTTCGCCAACTTCAGTCCGAAGATTGGGCCTGCTGGCGCGTCCGCGGACTGTGTGTTCCTGGCCAACATCCATCCCGACTTGCAACTGTCGGTGCTGGACCAATGCCACAAGCCGCGGTTCGTGGCCCTCGATACCATGAACTTTTGGATTTCGGGCGAGCGGCCGAGCCTGGAGCGGGT
>CAXRHS010000637.1:0-2617 GCA_964230235.1 Myxococcota bacterium | reverse complement strand
CGACACACGGCTATTCCCCTCCGACCCATTTCCCGCTAACAGGGTCGCCGGAAATACCAATTTCTGGCGGCCCGCCACGGCGAATCCCGCATCGGGTGAGCTCGTGGCCCACGCAAAAGCAAGGCAGGGTCGCCATTATCGGCGACCCTGTAAGCCGCGAGATGTCGACGATTTCGACCAAAGCGGGGCGGGATTTTGGCCACACCCGCTCCGGTACAGGCGCCATCGGCAGCGCGATCAGCTACCCTTCTGGAAGATGTAGCTCTGGCTGAACGTCTGCGGGCTGGGCAAGGTCGGCAGGCCGCGGATCGAGGTAAACTTGGCCTTGATGCACTCTTCAAACGAGCCCTGCGCGCCCGATACGCTGACGTCGGTGATTGTACCGGCGGTGCCGACCGTGAAGGTGACCTTGACCTTGCCGCCGACGTCGGGGTTGTCGCGCAGTGCCTGCTCATAGCAGCGCTGCACCGCCGAGTTCTTGCGTTGAATCACGCGCGCGACTTCGGTCTTGCCTTCGCCCTCACCGTCCATGCCGCCGGACTTGAGCACGACCTGGACCTGTTTTTCTTCCTTCTTGACTTCGGTTTTGGCCACATCGGTGCTGCGATCACCAAACCCGCCTGGCTTGCCGCCGTGCACTTTCTCAACCGTGCCGCCGCCAGCGCCCGATCCGGCCGCCAGCTTGACGCCAGATCCCGGTCCGCCATCTTTGTCGGTGTCCGATTCGCCGGCCCCGCCAAAGGTGCGCGCCACCACGTCGCCGGTTTCGCCTTCACCAGCTTCGGCGAAGAACTTGCTCGACTGCTTGAAAGCACCGGCGACCGTATCCTTGTCGACACGCGCCCGGGCCTGTGCCTTGATCTCGTCCGGGTTGAGCTGCTTACCCTGCGACTGCGGCTTTTCTTCTTTGGGCGGCGCCTTGTCCGGCTTCTTCTTGTCGTCCTTTTCCTTTTCTTGCTCCGCTTTGGCCTTGTCGCTCAAGATGTCGACTTCAGGCTTCTTTTCTTCTTTTGGCTCTTCTTTCTCTTCGACCTGGACATCGTAGATCGCCTGCTCACGTTCCTCTTCGGCCTGGGCGCGTTTTAGGAATTTCTCGTGGGTTTCGTAATAGATCCGAGCCTGCGCGACGATCGAACCAAAAAGCAGGAACGAGATCGCCAACGACACGGTCCAGGCCGAGTCCGCCCACAACGAACCGAATAGCTGTCCGGCCAGGGTCTTGCGCGGCATCGCCGGCACCGTCACCGACTGGCGCACGACCTGGAAAAGCAGCGTATACGGCCCAAGCGAAGCCCGGCCGCGCGACTTGAGCGGCAGCTTGAGATGCAAGACGTCGCCCTGCTGGGTCACATGCCTTTTGGCGACCAACTCCGCAAGGTCCATCGGCACACCGTCGATGGCGACTTTGAGCTGGCAGTCCTTGGGCAACTTGACGTCGAAATTGGTGGCATTCTTTGGCCCGTAGAACCACGCCGACGATCCCTTGTAGTCCACGTCGGGCAGGACCAGCGTGTCCCTGGCTGCCGAGCCGATGGTCACCGGGCTGCCGAGTTCGAAAATCTGGTCCGACAACAGGCGCGCGTCGTGCACAAGCCCGATGCGCAGGACCGTTCGTTCGCGGGTGACGGTGGGCACCGAATCTCCGCGAACGAACTGAAACATCACGATGACGTCGCCCATCGTGAGCGAGCCGCCATTGAACGGCTCGGCCGGCACCGCCTTGATGCCCTTGACGTTGACCGCCTGTTGCTTGATGGCATCCGCGGCGCCAGAGGGTCCACCGCGCAAATTGATGGCGTGGGCCGGATCGGCGGGCACCACCACGTGGTAGGCACCCTGGTGCAGGATGGCCACCGGCAGGTGCGCGGGGAATTCCGGGTAGTCGTTGGCCTGCACCTGTACAGTGCAGTCCGCGCGGGTGCCGATCGACACATCGGACCTGCGGTCCAATACGCGCTCCGCCACCACGTGGCCGCGGTAAACGACACCAATGCGCAGTACGCGGCTCGTGTCCAGGCCCATGTCCTCTCGCTCCCGGCTGCGCCGGCGGGCAGGTGCGTTCTTGGCGGAGGCCCGCCAGATTTCGCTATATCTTCAACACCTTGACGTTCTAACGGACACGGCTAACGGCGCCGCAGCCCAGCATGGTAGATGCGCCCGCCGCGCGGTGTCAAACGCAAACGGCACCGACAAGCCCTTCTTGACGGCGGTGCTAGCGACCTGCTGTTGCCCGAACAGACAGCGGCGGCGCTGCTGTTGCGACGCTCCGCGACGTGGGACGGTCTGCGAACGGCTGCGTGGCTCACAATCCCACACGAACGGAATCGCGCACCACCCGCAGGCCGATGATCGGAGTGTGGCGGCCGTCGCTGAACCTGCGAAAACGACGACGGCGCGCCAGGAATCAAGTTGCGGGCGCGCCGTGCGTAAGGGACTGGAAAACAACAAGTTGAACACTCGCGGCACAAGGCGGAGCCGCGAGTCGGCCTCCGAGGCCGCGAACTGGCGACCCACGGAGCAAGCAATAGGGCCCAAGAAATGATTGAATAAATCATTGCCAGGCCCTAGCAGGGTCGCCGGAAATACCAATTTCTGGCGGCCCGCCACGGCGAATCCC
>CAXRHS010000636.1:0-5868 GCA_964230235.1 Myxococcota bacterium | reverse complement strand
CCGCCAACGCCGGGCTGGATGTCTGCGACGGGGTCGACTGGCGGTTCGTGCCGTTCGCGCCGCTGTGCGGCAACAAAGCGCTCAACGCCGGCGAAGAGTGCGACGACGGCAACGACATCCCCGGCGACGGCTGCCACCAGTGCAAGCTGGCCAAGTGCGGCGACGGCGTGGTGCAGACCGGCGAAGAGTGCGACACAGGCACCAAGAACAGCGACACCGCGGCCGATGCGTGCCGCACCACCTGCAAGCTGGCCAAGTGCGGCGACAAGGTCGTGGACAGCAAGGAAGGCTGCGACGACGGCAACACCAACGACAGCGACGGCTGCAGCAACCAATGCCAGAAGCCGTGCAGCGGCGGCTGGGTGTACGACGGCATTTGCCTCAAAAGCAACGCACTGGGCAGCAACGCCGACGCCATCCCGAGCGGCTGCACGCCGTACCAGCCCGCCAAGACCTGGCAAAAGACCGACTACGTCAATATCTGCAATCAATTCAAGGCTGCGGGCACCACCTGCGAGACCCCCGACACCGATGCGGATGGCGGCTTGTGCGCCAACTTCCAGGCGATTGCGTCGTGGGAAAACAATGCGACGCCGGACGTGTGGCTGCACAAGTCCTCGTTCAATTGGACCTGGGTCAATGGCGGGCCGAACTGCAACCTCAAAAGCGACGCGCCCAGTGTGGTGGTGTACGCGTGCAAGTAGGGCGGGTCCTTGTGGCCCGCCGCCTTCACAGTCAGGCCGCTCGTCGGCAAAGCGGCGGGGGACGAGCCCCCGCCCTACATGTCCAATGCAACACGGGCGACGAACGCCCGCCCAGTGGGCCGAAGGCAATGAGGTCGCCGGCTAGCCCGCGCCCAGCAACCGCTCGACTTCGACGACCGCCTCTTGCTCGGCTCGCAACCGCTGCGATTCGTCGGCCGACTCGCTGCCCCCGCTGACGAACTCACCCAGTTCTTGCCGCTCGCGCAGCACATCCAACTGGCCAGCGACATCGGGCGCCGCCACCGTGCGGTCAAACGCGTCGGCGACGCCAGGCGCCGCCTCGGCAATCGCCAACGCCTGGCGCAGCAGCAGCGCCCGTTTGAGGGCCTCGCACGCCTGGTCGAGCTTGCCCGCATGGACCAGCACCAGCTTGCCGGCGTCGCTGTTGGCGAGCGGTTGCGCCATCCAGCCGCTGACCAGGCGCTGCAACTCCAGACGTGCGCGCTCGACGCGTTGCGTTTCGGCTTCGGCGCCCGGGTCATCCAGGGTGCGCCAGGACGCCAGCGCTGGCTGTAGTTGGTTCTGCCATTGCGCCAGCGAGACCCGCCACAGCTCGGCCGACAGCCGATCGTGCTGGCGCAACGACGCCTGCGCGGCCGCCTGCAAGACATCGAGCGCACCTTTGGTCTGCGTACCCGCCACGTCGGCCGTCAACTTGGCACGCAAAGACGCGATGCGCTTGCCGCTTTCGTTCAATGCGGCGATGCGCGCGTTCAGGTCGTCGCGCACGGCAAGCAGCGACCTCGGCCGCCGGACGTCGATGGCGCGCTCGACCAGGGTCGCGCCATGGCTGCGCCCCAGCCGCGCACCCAGCAGCGCCAAGGCCAGGGTACCGAGGGCAGCGAGCGCGACGCCACCCACGCCGGAAGCCGAGACGGCAGCCAGGACCGCGAAAGACAGGCCCACCCCCGCGCCTGCGCCGGCCAATGCGCCGACATCGGCGTTGGAGCCGATGGCCACCACTTGTTGGCGCCAGCGCGAACCTGGAGCGGCCACGCCGCAAACCGGACAGTGGTCGGCGCGCCGCTCGACCCATGCCGAGCAGTGGCGGCAAGCCAGATGGCTGGCGGGCGCGGCTGGCTTTGCGGCAGTCACGGCTTCGGCAAGCGCTTGTTGCCGAGCGCGGCGATGAGCAGCGCGGCAGTCGCGACCTCGGTCGCAAACGTCAGCAGCCACCCGAAGTGAAAGACGCTATGGCCGATGACCTTGCCAATCACTGCGCCGGCGACGCCGTAGCCGATGGTGGCCAGCCAGGACATCGGCTGCGCGCCGGGCAGCAAGTGGCGGGCCAAAAAGCCGATGCCGGCGCCGATGGCGATGGTCCACGCCAGGCCCATGACCAGACCGAACAGCTTCCAGCCCAACAACACTGCGAGAACGACCAGCACGACGACGACGGGGGTAGGCACGGCTTGACCTCACGAATCGAACGGCAATCGCTGCCATGCGCCGCGGTCGGCGGGACCGCGACATGCCCAAATTTCGCGCGTTTTGGGCACGCACACAACCACGCTGTTGGTGGCGGTGCCCTGGGCGTCTTCCGGCAAGCGGTTCAGGCTGTCGACCCCGTCGCTGCGGTCGGCAAACAGCGCGCGCAAGCTGGCGACGTCGTGCAATTGGCCCGGTGTCGTAGCCGTGCGCAGTCGGGCGAGACGCGCCAGGCTTGAGTTGGACGGCGGCTCACCTTCGCGCGCCTGATGGGCGCCGACCAGGCAGTGGTTGGTGCGCAAGACGGGCTGGCCATTGAGGTCGCGCCGCACGGCGGCCCAGGCGGTCGCCTCCCACTCGGCGCCGCGGTGTGGATCGGCAAGCCAGTAGGTATGCGCGGCGGCGCGCGGCGCAGTCTCGCAGGCCCGGGCGGCGTCCTCAAACGTGGTGCTGTTGACCATCCGGTGCAAGATGCCCATGTAGCCGACGCCCGGCCGCGAGCCGTGCGTCTTGACGTTGGTGGTGCCGACGCACAAGCCGAGCCTGTTGCCGCCGACCAGCGACAGGCAGCCGGTGCAGGTCACGCTCCACGTCTGCGGCCCCACATCGGGGGTGCGCTGCACCGCCACCACATAGTCGAGGTCTTGCGGGTTCAGGTCCCAGGTCTGCGCGGCGATCACCACCCCAGCGCGGGTGTGACCCGGCGGCAGCATCACCACCGAGCAGCCTTCGGCGTCCGGGCGCAGGCCGCGCGCGGCGCCTTCGCCCTGCTGGCCGAATACCACCACGTCGCGCACGTCGGTCATGTTGGCGGCGGTGTACAGCTCGACCGGGTCCACGCCAGCGGCCCGCGCGATGCCGCAGTGCTCGGCGTGGCCGTCTCCGTCCCAGCGCGCGTAGGCGTCCAAGCAAGCGCGACCGGCATCGAGGAGCTTGCCAACCGTGATGGGCTCGCCGCCGACCACCGGGGCAAAGGCGCTGCCCCACAGGATTGCAGCTTCCAAGCGCATTTGGACAAACGCTTGGATTGTGGTCGCGAGTTCACAGCCGTGCGCTTCGCCCATCTGGCGCGGCGTGCCGCGCACATGCAGCGTCGGTAGGCCCAAAAGCGGCGGCATGCAGGCAGCGGTGGCAGGGTCGTTGGGGCGGTAGGTCACGAGCAGACTCGGGCGCAGCAATGGCTGCTGGGCCGCCCAGCATAGCGCAGGTCAGGTCTGGGGAAAGGGGTGGCGCCGCGGTCGCCGCACCTGCACACGCGCCCCAAAATTTGGGCCGCGCAAAAACAAGTCGATCGACACAAGCACGCGGCGGAGCGGCGAGTCGACTTGCCAAGTCGCGAGCTTGCGACCCACTTGGCTGGCAGCGGGCCAACGTGGAAAACCAAATCGATTTTTCACGGGCCCTTATTTGCTCGTCAGCGACCACACGCCGTCCCAGTGCAACGGCGGATCGCGGCGCAAGGCCTCGCAGCGACTGGCCATCTCCGCGCACGGCCCGTCGGGCGGCGCGTTATCGGCGGCGAGACGGAACTGCGCGGCGGCCTCTGCAAAGGCACCGACCCGGTAGGCCGACAATCCCAGCGCGTAAGCCTGCGCCGCTTCGTCGGAAATCGCTGGCTTGTCGTCGGCGAGGCCGTCGAGGGTGTACAGCCGGACCGGCGTCTGCTTGCCGATGACCCGCACCAGGTCGACTTCGCGAAAACGAAACGAGTGCGTCGGGTTGGCTTCAACCGCGGCTTTGGTTTCTTCGGTCAGCAGCACCTGGGTGTGGTACACCTTGTTGGCGCCCTCAATCCGCGACGCCAGGTTGACGGCATCGCCGACCACCGTGTAGTCCTGGGTCTGGTGGCCGCCGACGTTGCCGACCACCATGTCGCCCGAGTGGATGCCGATCCGCACCGACAGCTTGGGCCAATTCTTGGCGCGGTCCAGCAACGCGATGCGCTGCAGCGCCTCAAGCTGCCGCAGGGCCGCCAGACAGGCCCGCGCCGCATGGTCCGGCCGCGGAATGGGCGCCCCGAAGAACCCCATCGCGTTGTCGCCGATGAACTTGTCGACCACACCGCCAGAAATCGAAATGGCGTTCGCCAGTTCCGCGAGGTAGGTGTTCAGGATCTCGACGACTTCTTCGGGCGGTCGCGTCTCGGCAAAGTTGGTGAACCCGGCGATGTCGCTGAACATGACTGTCAGCGTCCGGCGCTGGCCGCCTTGCTGGGCCTCTGGATTGTTCAACAGGTAGTCGACAACCTCGGGCGCCAGGTATCGCTTGAAGGTGCGTTCCAGCTTCTGTCGCTCGCGCAGCCCGCGGGTCATGGCGTTGAAGCTGTCGGCCAGTCGCTGGATTTCGGTCGGGCCGGTCGCCTCCACTTGCACGTCCAAGTCGCCGTCGGCCACCTTGGTCGCGGCCTTTTCGATCGCCAGCACCGGCTTGGCCAGCCGCTGTGCAAAAACGGCGCCGGCAATCATCGCCACCACCAGCGACGCCAGCGCGGCCAATGCCAGCGCATTGCGCACCGCGAGCAGGGCCGCAAAGCCGGTGTCGACATCGCGACCGATGACCAACTGGCCAATGGTCTTGCGACCTTCGATGTCGCGCAGCAGGTGCTTGTAGGCCAGCCAGCGCCGCCCCTGGTGCATGTGGGCGCGCGTGATGTGATCCTGACCGGCCAGCACCACGTCCGCGACCGGGCGCGGCACGTCGCCCTCTTGCTTGCCGCCAGGATTGAATAGCGCCATGTGGGTACCGCGGCTGGTCAGGGCCACGTCGGCCAGCAGGTCTTTGGCGCGCACGACCTGAACGAAAAGGGCCTTGGGCTGGCCGCCGAGCAGCGTTGCGCGCACCAGCACCACATGCAGACCCGGCGCGCCCGGCGCAGGCCACAGCCCGGCGCTGACCAGCAGCGGATCCTGACCGTCAATGACCATCGCGCCGCTGTCGTGGACCCCACCGCCGGTCGGCGTGGCGTCGTCGGCCGCCAACGCCTGCTGCACCGCAGTCAGGTTCATCAGGGACTGCCCGACGTTGTCTGGCGCTGCGGTCGAGTACAACAGCCGGCCTTTGCCATCGGCGACCGCGACCAGCGCCTGCGACCCCGCCTGCCGCGCCCAACTCCAGTCGGCATCGACCAGGTTGCGGTGCAACAACTCGGTGCGGTCGCTGTCGCTCTGCTCGGAACCCAGGCCAAAATCCGCGGCGTCGTCGGTGCCCGCCGCGATCTGGCGAAACACCGGCAGCACGTAGCTGAGATCGCTGATCGCCCGAAAGGCCTCGTAGCGCAACGACAAGCTGCGGTCGAGCTGGTCCTTGGCCGCTTCAAAGTCGATGCGCGCCTGCTGCTCGGCGCGGTCTTCCATCAGGCGCTGGGCCGCGACCACCAGACTGCCGACCGCCAGCAAGGCGACCAGCGCCAGCACCGCCACCAGCCGGGCGCGAAGCGAACCCATGGGCGCCTACTTGTACGCGCCTTTGCCGTACGGTTGACCGAACTTGTTCAGGTGTGGCGACTCGGTGCGCACCTCGTCGATCGCCAGGTCCAGGCGCACGGTCGCGTCGGCCGTCACCTCGACTTCGCGCTTGACCGGCTTGTCGGCAAAACGGCTGTAGGCGTAGAGCGTCCACTTGCCCGGCGGCACCGCGTCGATGGTGAACTGGCCATCTTTGCCGATGACCGCCCACT
>CAXRHS010000635.1:0-2385 GCA_964230235.1 Myxococcota bacterium | reverse complement strand
ATCTGCTGCGGCGTGTGGCAGTTGGCGCACGCCGTGTCGGGTTGCGGACCGGCGGTGTGCTGGCACGGCTCCTGCACGCCGTTGGCGTCGACCTTGCGCGGCTTGGCGCATTTGGCCAGGGTATTGGTCTTGACGTCCACGTAGTCGTGGCACGAGGTGCACGCCTGACGGTTGGGCCGGGTCTTGTACTGGTCTTGCTGCAGGGCGCCGGCATGGCAGGCTTTGCAGTTGCGGATGTCCTGTGGGAACGCGAACTTGATGTTGAAGTTCAGGTTTGCCGGGTTGAGGTGTTCCGAACTGTGCAACCGGTGGATGTAGACGCCGGAGTTCGCCACCTCATTGTCCGCGCCGGTCGCCGAAACCTTGCGGTCGTTGTGGCATACGTTGCAATACGGGGCTTCGACGCGACCCGCGCCGTGGAATGACGCAGAGGTCGTGCCCTCGGGTGCAAAACCGCGGTGGCAGTTGTTGCAGGTCGCGGTCGCAACCAGTTCGCGGCGCACGGCGGTCGCCTTGCCACTCGGTACGTAGGCGTGCTCCTTGTTGGTGGCCTTGAACGTCACGGTGTTTTGCGTGTAGTTCACGTCCGTTTGCCGCGAGACCTGAATCCACAGCACGTGGGTCAGATCCAGCTTGGCCGCATCGTAGCCAACCTTGACCGGGCCGGCTGCGGTGTCGGCGGTCGGGAAGGTGTAGGTGTATTCACCGGGTGCATTCTCCGCGAAGGTGCCGTGGCCGGTCGAAGCGCCGGCCGTGTTGACGGCTGGCTTGCAGTTGCTGCCGAGCGGGCTGTACGAGGTCGGGTTGAACACGGTCGGGCCAGTTGTCGAAGCCGAGCGTGTGAGCACTGTGTACGGCAGGGTATTGCCGGCGGCGTCTTTGCTGACGACCGCCAGGCTGAAACGCGGTTGGATGACCGTATTGAGCGAGTAGTTGCCGCACACGTCGATGGGGTAGCCCTTGTCGTCCTTGAGCGTGAACACGACCTTGATCGGATCGGTGGCGACGGTCGACACGCTCTTGACCTCGACGTTGATGCCGGTGCTGGCGCCAGAGACGCCGGCCGGGCCGACCTTGCCGTCGGCCACCACGACGCTGGTGCCGTCTTCGCAGCTGATGGTCTTGGTGCCGTTGCCGTTGTCTTTGACCGTGCACGATTTGCCGTTGGCGCCGGCCGCGCCTGGCGCTCCGTCCTTGCCCGCGGCCCCGTCTTTGCCCGCGGCGCCGACCTTGCCATCCGACACCGTCACGCTGGTGCCGTCTTCGCAGGTGATGGTCTTGGTGCCGTCGTTGTTGTCCTTGACGGTGCACGACTTGCCATTGGTGCCGTCTTTGCCCGCTTTGCCGTCGCTGACGATGACCGTGGCGTCGCCGGGGCAGTTGATGGCCTTGGTGCCGTCGCCGTTGTCTTTGATGGTGCAGCCCTGGCCGTTGACGCCGGGCTTGCCGTCGGCGACGGTGACACTGGTGCCATCTTCGCAGTTGATGGTTTTGGTGCCGTTGCCGTTGTCCTTGACCGTGCACGACTTGCCACTGGCGCCCGCTGCCCCATCCTTGCCGGCCGCCCCGTCTTTGCCTGAGGTCAAGGTGACGGTGGTGCCGTCGCCGCAGGTGATTTTCTTGCCGTTGGCGTCATCGGTCAGCGTGCAGCCCTTGCCGTCCGTGCCTGGCTTGCCGTCGGCGATGACCACGCTGGTGCCGTCATCGCACGTCAGCGCCTTCTTGCCGTCGGCGTTGTCCTTGATGGTGCAAGTGGTGCCGTTCTTGCCGTCTTTGCCCGCGGCACCGGGGTCAGCGGCGCAAGAGGCCAGCGCGAGGCCGGCCACCGCAAGCGCGGCAGTAAGGATGTGTGAACAGGGGCGTGGTTTCATCGCGGCTTCTCCTTCGTCGCTGGGCCGGCGAGGCGAAGGAGGCCGGGCAGAAATCGAGCTGAGGCGAAGCGGCAGGTCGCGAACGAGTAGCGCCTGGGGTGCGGGTCTCAGCCGGCCTCTGCGGGGGTTCGGTCGCAGTGCCGGGCCTATGGAACCGCCGGCCCTGGGTGGCCGGTTGCCACCACCGCCGGACGGGGCAGGTGCAGTGTACGCCGATGCAGCCAAAGCGGAACCGGCGGCCGTGCCCATGTGATGGCGGTGTGACACATCCCAAAAGTCGTCGTCGTGGTTGTGCGGGTTTTTCGCGCGCAGTCGGGTCGTCGAGGGGTGTTGACGGCGCTTGTACCGCGGATCCAGGGGGTACTTGAACAGAGGGGGGGTTCGTTCAGAACCATGATCTCACGGAGGAATTAGATGCCATGGAGATCAAGGCGCATGACCAGCGCGTCGCCCCCGTCTGGGTAGTACCCTTTGCGGCGGCCGATCTGGGCGAATCCGCATTGGCGGTAGAGCG
>CAXRHS010000634.1:0-8537 GCA_964230235.1 Myxococcota bacterium | reverse complement strand
CCTTGTCCAACGGCCAGTCGAGCATCATCGCGTGCTGCAAGTTGCGGCCGCTGCGAAACGACTTGAAAGGCGCACTGATCTTGATGCCGGCCTTGGGCACCTTGGCCACAGCCAGGGTGCACGGCTTGCCGCCGACCGTCGCGGTGCTGGCCACGCCCTCTTGCAGAAACACGCGCACCTGATCGATGCGCCCGTCGTTCAGTTGCACGTCCCCAAGGGCCAGGGCGTTGGTCTCGGACTGCAGCCCCGCCAGATCGACAACCCGGCCAACCTTGAGCGTGGCCCAGTTGCCATCGGCATCGAACTCTTCGCTGTTCGGTGCCAGGCTCTGCAGTTGCGTGTCGGCGCCCAAGTGCACTTCGATGCGGTCGATCGCAATCGCCACCGCCTGCACGTTGGCGGGCAGTTGCGCGGTCAACTTGAGCGTCAGCGTCGACGGTTCCAAGTTGGTATCGCAGGCGAACACGCCGCCCAGCGTCAACCCGATCAGCACTCCAGCCAGATTTCGCATGACCCCAACTCCCCGTCGGCCCTCAGGTTCCGCGCAACCAGCCGCCGTCCACGGCGATCGCCTGACCGGTAATGTACCCCGCGCGGGCCGAAGCGAGAAAGGCTGCGAGCGCCGCAAACTCGGCAGGTTCGCCCATTCGGCCCATCGGGACCTGCGCCGCGATGTGCGCGTCGGTCACGCCCAACTCCGTCATGCGCTCAGTCCGGGTAAATCCAGGCAAAAGTGCATTGATCGTGACGCCTTGGGCGGCCACCTCAGGTGCCACACTTTTGACCAGGCCCAAGAGGCCCGCACGCAGGCCGTTGGAGACGGTCAGACCGGGCATGGGCTCCTTGGCTGCCACGGAAGTGACGAGCAGAATCCGCCCGAACCCGTTGGCGGTCATGGTCGGCAGCGCGGCCGCGATGGCGTCGGTCGTGCTCAGCCACAAATTCTGGAACCCGGCTTGCCAGCCTCCGGCATCGACCTGCGCGAACGCAGCCTTGGGCGGCCCGCCACTATTGCAGACCAGGATGTCGAGGCCGTCCAGCAGCGCCACCGCTTGCTGCGTAGCCGCCTTGGCAGCGCCGGCTTGCTGCAGATCTGCGCACAGCGGCGCGACGGGCTGACCGTGCCGCGACAACCGGGCTGCCGCCTCCGCTGTGCGTCCTGTCTCGCGGGCGACGACGCACACCCGCGCGCCTTCCCGCACCAGTTCTTCCGCAATGGCGTAGCCCAGGCCGCGCGAGGCGCCAAAGACCAGTGCGCGGCGGCCGCGCAGCCCGAGGTCCATGCTCTCTCCGAATTCTGCTTACTTGGGGCCGATCTGCGCGCCGCCCGGATAACCGTACGACACGTAGTCGGCCCAGCCGTACACCACCAGACCGACCGGCTTGGTCGAGGTCAGCAGGTGGTTGCCCGGGTTGACCGGCAACCGCGCCACCTGCCACTTGGGCGCAAACACGGTCCACTGCGCAGCCGGCACTTGGGCGTTGTCGATTTTGACGACCGCGTCGACCGGCGCGACCACATTGACGTAGTTCTCGGTGTACTTGTTGGGGACCAGGAAGCGGTAGTTGTCCAGGTACTGCTCGACCGCCGGCGTGTTGATCATGTCCGGGTCGCCAATCTTGGCGTCGGTCACCTCGGCGATGTTCGGGCAGTCGGCGTGCTTGTTGCACGAGATCGGGGTTTGCTTGGTGTTCCAGTTGTAGCCGCACACTTTTTGGCCCAAGTAGGACCCCGAGCACTCGTCGTTGTTCGGGTTGGGCGCGTGGCTGGAGGCCATGAACTGCGTGACCTGAATCGGATTGTTTGCCGTGACCACGAAGTCCTGGTCCGACTCGATCTCAAACCACGCGCCTTTGGCGAGCTTGGGAATCGGCGCCTGCGCCGGACTGGTGCTGATCACCGTATCGTTCTCCGACGCGACGAAGCGCCACGCATCTTTTTCCTTGCCGCGCTTCTTGAGCTTGGTCGCGTAGTACTGCTTGCCCCAGGCGTTGACCGGGAACAGCTGTTCTTCCATGTGGTCGGCGCAGCAGGTCTTGGGGCAGTCGGCATTGGTCGTGCAGGTCCAGCCCTGAAACTGGCACTTGCCGCCGATGCACTTGTCGGTATCGGGCGAGTTCGACGCTTCGGAGCCCGCGAACACCGCGACGCGCGCTGACGCCTTGATGTAGGTGCCGGTGGGGTCCTGGCCCACGGCGTTGGTCTCGATGTTGAGCACCTGCCCCTGCTGCAAGGTAAAGTCCATCTTGTCGCCGGGCTTCATCGCCTGGATGCCGGGGCCCGGCTGGGTCTTGGCGGTCGAGACCACCGTCACGATGGTGTTGCCCGGTTGCACCGCGACCACCGTGAAGTACGAGCGCAAGTTGTCGTGGGCCTGCGTGCGCGAGACGACCCAGTACTCGGTGCCGACCACGTTGCTGGGCAGCAAAAGCGACGCGTCGTTGCTAAACACATCGAAGTTCTGCAGCGGATTGAACTGGTAGGCCACGATCGGCTGGTCGCTCTTGATGCGGTAGACGTTTTTGTTGACGTTGGTGTTGTCCTGGTTGAGCGGCGGCACCTTCCACAGCGGGTCTGGCAGATCGATGATCTTCAGACCATTGCCCTGCACTGTGTAGGTCTGCTTTTGGCCTGTGCCGGCCTCGACGGTGACCGAGATGGCCTTGTCCTTGGTGTTCGAGACGATGACCGAGAACTGCGAATTCTGCGCGTCGTAGTAGCCGCCGGAGCCATTGGGCACTTTGGCGTTGTCCAGGT
The DNA here is from genome assembly GCA_964230235.1 of Myxococcota bacterium. Lineage (GTDB taxonomy): Bacteria > Myxococcota_A > UBA9042 > UBA9042 > UBA9042 > SXRM01. The sequence continues at coordinate 5,779 of CAXRHS010000634.1, read as the reverse complement.
CCACGGCCCAATAGTCGCAGCCGACGTTGGTGTTGGACTTGACGTCTTCGGCACACGGATCGACGCACAGACCGCCCTGGCAAGCCAGGCCTTTTTCGCCGCACTTCTCAAAGATCGCAAAGCCGCTGCCGTCGTCCGCGCACTCCATGGCGTTGTCGCCCTGGCAGACTTTGTCGCCAGGTACGCACGAGTTGCAATAGGGCTTGAGATCTTTGGACAACGTGCACTTCTCCACACCATTGCACGACTTGAGCACATCCGCGCTGGTGCCGTCGTCGCTGCACTTGAGCACTGCCTTCGACACGGTCTGACCCGGCGCATTGGGCGCGCAGAACGTCTTGCCGGGCTCACACAGGCCACACTTGCCGTCAAAGCACAGCGGCGACTCGCCCGGGCACTTGTCGACCGAGACGCCGTCGCCGGTCTCGTTGCAGGTGGCGAGGAACTGGCCGTCGCACCAGGTTTTGCCCGGATCGCAGGCGATGTTCTTGCAGTTGAACTTCTCGTCGCAGATCTTGCCGTCGCCGCAGTTGAAGTCGGTCAGGCACTCGACGCACTGCTTGAGCGCGATGGCACAAAATGGGGTTTTTTCGAGGCTTTTGCACGCTCCGCTGGTCTGGCAAATCGGTCCGACGTAGGTATCGGCCGCGGCAACGTCCACCGCAGCATCTTCATCGGTGCTGCCACAGTCTTCGGTGCAGGTGTCCTCGACCGTGCCGCTGTCCTCTACTGCGCTGTCGTTCACCGTATCTGTGGTGGAGCCAGCGTCCGATTTGGACGTATCTTTGCCGCCAGTTGGGACGTCTGGCTGTGGCAATACATTGCCACCGCCCAGGTTGTTGTTGGTGCCGGCGCCGGTGTCCGTCGGTGCCGTCGCGCAGCCGCCGACCGCAGCGATCAGCAACAGGGTTGCCACGCACCGAAACTTGGAATCCCCGGCGCGGTCGAGACACAACCAATCGAACTGCAATGCCATTTTGCACCAGCGGCGCGGCTTGGACCGCGCGAGCAACGTCACAGGATAGCGGAGGCGTCCGCGCCACTCAACGCGCAAACGCAGCAAAGTTGGGGTCACCATGCCCAGCGACCGCGCCGAAGTCATCCAGGCAGGCGCAAACGCTCGCAGCGCAGATGGCGGTGGCGCAACTGCTCGAAGGTCGCCGGCGCCTCCTTCAAGGCCGTGGCACAGCGGTCCAGTGCAGCGTTGGGTTGCAAATCCACGCCGGGCAGCGCTGCGATGGCGTCGTTGACCAGATCGCGCAAGGGCGGCAGCCCCGACAGACCCAGGCGCGCGCGCAGGGCCGCAATCGCACGGCGTGCGACGTCGAGCTTGCCTTCCAAGCTGTGGCCGGCAATGTGGGGCGTCGCCAGTGCGCACGCGTTCAAGGTGTGCAAATCGGGCTGCGGCTCACCGACAAACGTATCGAACGCCAGGTGCAACTGCCCCGCCATGGCGGCTTGCGCGGCCGACAACTCGTGCAGAACCCCGCCGCGCGCCGCGTTGAAAAGCATGCGGCCCGGCCGAGCCCACGCCGCGAGCCGCCGCTCGTCCAGCAGGCCCTGGGTCGCGTGCACCCCGGCCTTGGTCAGCGGCACGTGCAGCGTCACGATGTCGGGGTCGCGCAAAAGGCCTTCGTCCAACTCGACCCACGGTCTTCGACGGGCCGTCGCCGGATCGCTGGCCAGCAGGGGATCGCAAGGCCAGACCGTGTGCCCGGCCGCCAGAAGGCGGTCTGTCACCAACCCGCCGACGGCGCCTGCACCGACAACCAGCACCGACAGCGAGCGCGGCGGGGCCAGGCGCTCGAGCGCCCACTGCACCCAATCGGCGACCGCCCGCGCGTTGCCGCCGTGACCGGTGCACAAGTGCACACCCCGCTCGACAAGCGCCGGTTCGTCGAGGTGATCGGTGCCGCTCGACAACGTTGCAACCGCGCCCAACGCTGGCAGGACGGCAAGCTCTGGCCTGCCAACGCGCGTCATCGATCGCACGACGACCGCTTGCGCGACCAGGGCATCGGCACTGCGGCACGCGGCCAGGCCGCGCGGCGGGTAGGGACGGACGTCGCAGCCGTCGAGCCAGGCCAGCGGAAAGGCGCGGGCGCTGCCATCCAGCACCGCGGTGTCGACCAAGACAGCAGGGCGCATCACGGCCACGTGGTGTGGGCCATGTCGATCAAGACCGCCCACTCTGCCTCAGTAATCGGCGATACCGACAGGCGATTTTCTTTGATCATCCGGATGTCTTTGAGCGGCCCCCCAGCCGCGACGTCGGCCTTGATCGCAACCAGCGAGACGGGGCGCACCAGCGGACGGACGGGCGCCACGTCGACCGCCGACCAGCGCTCGTCGGCTGTGGTCGGATCCTGGTAGTGCTCACGGACGACGCGGGCAATGCCAACGGCGGCCTTGTCGAGGTTGCTGTGGTAGACCAGCACGCAGTCGCCCACCTTCATCGCTCGCATGTGGTTGCGCGCTGCATAGTTGCGCACACCGTCCCAACAGCCGACGCCAAGGCGCTCCAAGTCGGCGTAACTGAACACATCAGGCTCGGTTTTCATCAGCCAGAATGCCATGTGGACCTCCGCAGATCGGCGCATGGTCGGCGCTGTGCCGCCGGCGGTCAATCTGAACCGGGCGAAGTGCGCGGGCCCGCTGCATTGCCCGGCCAATCGGGGTACACTCGCGCCGCCGCCGCGCGGGCGGGTACCAAGGCGACCATGACCCCGATTGCTTCCAGTGCTGGCATTGAGATCGGCGGTCACCGCGACGCCGCTTACGGCCACGCAAGCGAATGGGCCGACCTGTCGAACGCCCAACAACTGCTCAAGCGCCACCAAGTCGGCCATGCGGAACTGGACTTGCTGTGCAAAGTGGGCGAGCGGGTGATGCCGCGGCTGGACGCGTTCATCGACCGCTTCTACCAGTGGGTGATCGAGCAGCCCGAATTTGCCATCTACTTTGCCGACGAGCATCGGCTGGCGCGCGTCAAACGTCTGCAACTGGGCTACTGGCGCACGTTTTTTGGCGCCGATGTCAATGAGGATTACGTCCGCTATCGCCGCGAAGTCGGGGCGGTGCACGCGCGCGTCGGGCTTGGGTTGTCGGCGTATTTCTCCGCCATGGACGTATCGCTGACGCTTTTGGCCGATGTCGTGCGCGACGTGGTGCCCGAGACGGCCGAGTACCTGCCGGCGCTGCGGGCGATGACCAAAATGGTGCACGTCGACACTTCGCTGGTCGTCGAAGCGTATAGCCGCATCGTGCAAGAGAAGATCGCTGATCAGGCCCGCTCGATTCTGGAGATGTCGACGCCGGTTACCGCGCTATGGGAAGACATCCTGATGCTGCCGATTGTCGGCATCGTCGACTCGCGGCGGGCCCAGGACGTGATGCGCTCCGCGCTGACCCGGATTGCGGAGACGCGGTCGCGCGTGTTCATCATGGACATTTCTGGCGTCAGCGTCATCGACACAGCGGTCGCGAACCACCTGATCAAGGTGACCAAGGCGACCCGCCTGATGGGCTGCGAGTGCCTGCTCAGCGGCCTGTCGCCGGCGATCGCCCAGACCATCGTCGAGCTTGGCATCGACGTCGGCGACATCCAGACCCGCGCCACCTTGCGCGATGCGCTGGAAGAGGCGTTTCGGCGCGTCGGCATCGAAATCCGCCACACCAGCAGGTAGCTACCGTGACGACCAACGCCCATGGCGATTTCGTTGCAATGCCCAACAGCGCCACGCCGTTGTCGGTCATCGGCCGGGCCGTGGTCGCGACGTTGACCCGGGACCTGACCACCCAGGGTCTGCACCGCGTTCAGGCCGATGTGCTGGAGCGCGTCCACCGAACTCGAGCGCGCGGGGTGGTGCTCGATGTAGGCAGTCTAAAGTTGCTTGATCCATGGGAATTCGAAGCTTTACAGCGCACGGCCAGCATGATCCGCCTGCTCGGTGCGCGGGTCGTTCTGGTCGGCTTGAGTCCGGAGTCGGTCGAAGTGCTGGCCAGCATGGACCTGCCCAGCGGCGGCTTCGACGCGACCTTGCTTTCGGTGGACGACGCGCTGCAATGGTTGGGCCGCTAATTTCGCGCCGATTGTTGCAAGCGCTTCGGCCGAGCGCATGGTCGGGGCGGCGCGGAACCTTGCGGCCTGTGCCTCGGGGCGTGCCGTGACCCCAGATTCGCCACCGGAAGTGTTTGGGCTGGCCGACGGACTCGCCGCACGCAGCGCAGTGGTCGTGGACGGCGCGAGTCCGCAGCAGTCTGTTGCGATCTTTGGAATCGCCAGTGAATTCGACCTGCAGGCCCTGGTCGGCGGGCTGCACCGCATCTTGCAGGCCAGCGGATGCGACGTTCTCGACGCCGCACGCGTGGTCACCGCCGCTAGCGAACTGGGCCACAATATCTTGCGCTACGCCGGCCGCGGCCAGATTACCGTGCGCGTGGGCACGCTCAATGGTCGCCGGGTGTGCGAACTTGTGGCCGATGATAGCGGGCCCGGTATTGCCGATGTGCAGCTGGCGCTGCAGGATAATTTCTCGACGGGTACCGGCCTTGGGCTGGGTCTACCCGGGGTGCGCCGGCTGATGGATGCCTTCTGCCTTGAATCGCGACCGGGCGCCGGCACCCGCGTCGTTGTGCGGCGGTGGCTGTGAGCGGGACCGCGACCGCGCCGTGGCGCCTGGATGCAGGCCACTGCGTATCGCCCTATCCAGGCGAGTCCGCGGCGGGTGATGCGGTTGCGCTGCACTGGCCGCGTCCGCACGTCGCGCACGCATTGTTGCTTGATGTTGCCGGGCACGGACCGCAGGCCGCACGGATCGCCGCGCAGGTATGTGGTGCCTGCGCGACCTGGCCAGATGGCGCCGCAGCGGACCGCTTGACGCGGTGCCACGACCTGTTGCGCAACACCCCGGGAGCGGTCGGCCTGACCATCCGCGTGGACCTGGCCAACCAGCGCATGCAACTCGCTGCCGTCGGCAATGTGATGTGGATGCTGTGCAGCTCGGGCGATCCTCGCGTCGGTGCGTTCGGGCAGCTCGGCGCCGCTTGTCCGCCCGCGCGCGAACTGGAGCTGCAATTGCGCACAGAAGAGACGCTGGTTGCGGCGACCGACGGTTTGCAGTCGGCGGTTTGGCGGTGGCTTGCCGGTCCGCAGCAATTCGCATCGGCAGGCGATCTTGCCCATCAGGCGGTGCGCCGCTTTCAGCGACGCCATGACGACGCAGCTTGTCTGGTTCTGCGCTTGCAACCGGCCACACCCTCGATCGGAGCCTAGAACTCATGCTGCTCGGCGAACTGAGGGTCAACAGCCTGGACATCGTGCCCGCCGCGCGCCGGCGGCTGTGGCAGGTGGTCGAGCCGTTGCTCGGCGACCGCACGGCCGCCACCCAGTGCGCGATCGCGTTCTCGACCTGGGCGCGCGCGGCCGAGGCCGACCACACCTGGCAACTGGCGCTGGACAACCTGTCGCATGGCACGGTGCTGACGCTGCGCGGGCCGCGCAAGGGCCACGAGCTGGTCGCGAGCCTTGGCGCGTGGTCGAGTTGCACCGATCTGGGCGGGCAACTGGCCTGGCCGTTGGCCGACCACCGCGAAGCGCCTGACGGGCGGCAGATTGAGGCCGTGCGCGAGTCGCTCTCTCGCCGATCCGCCCAAGAACTGATGCAGGAACTACAAACGCGCAACCGACAGCTGCGCGAGCACCAACAGAACCTGGAGGCCGTGGTCGCGGAGCGGACCCGCCAGCTCAAGGCGGCGAAGGAACAGGCCGAGTCGGCGA
>CAXRHS010000633.1:0-3885 GCA_964230235.1 Myxococcota bacterium | reverse complement strand
GGCGCGGTCGACGTGCACGACCTCGCCATTGTGGTGAAAGTCGTTGGCCTCAAAGCTCAGGCCCGCCGGCGATGCGTGCAGCCGCAAGGCGACGTCGTTGAGCGCCAGTTCGTTGCCGACGAAGCGGACCGGCTGGTCGGGTGCGCGCGGGGTGTTGTCGAGGTAGACGCCGGTGGTATTGCCTACGATCCAGTTGCCTTGCACGGTCACGGTGTCGCTCTCCTTGAAGCCGATGCCGACGCCGGCCGGACCTCTGGCGCCGGAAAGCTCGTTGGCGACCACGCGCAAGCGGTTGCTGTACATGACGAAAATGCCGACCACGTTGTCGCGGACGCGCTGGCCCTGCACCAGACTGTCGTGGGCGTACATGAAGTGGGCGCCATAGCGGCTGCCGACCACCACGTTGTCGGTCAGGCTCACGTGCCGCGAGTACCACACCACCAGGTCGCGGCTGTCGCGCACCAGGTTGCGCTCGACTCGGCTGTGCGGGCTCTCCCACAGCTTGATGCCGTCGCCCGGCATCTGCGACTCCTTGGCGCGGCCGGTGATCAGGCAGTCTTGCACCAGGCACTGCTTGCACTGCTGCAAGCTCAGGCCAAACAGGGTGCCGTCCACGGCGAGCCGCACCAGCGCTATGCGCTTGCCTGTGGCCTTGAGCGCGCTGTCTTCGGCGGTGTGGCGCGACCCGCTGTCGCGCAGCCGCAGGTCGGTCAGCGTCACATCGTCAGCCAGGATTTCGACGACCGTCGCCGTGCCCGAACCGGCGAGCACGGTCTGGCCCGTGCCGTGCAGCGCGACCGTGCGGCGAATTTGCCAGTCGCCGCGGTAGGTGCGGGCGCCCAGCCAGATCTCGCGCGGTCCGTGCGGGTCGGTGAGCAACTGCCGCAATGAATGGGCATCGTCGGCGACGGCTGCGCCCGGCGGCGCGGCAGCGGCGCGTGGACCGTAGGCGCTGGCATCGATCCAGCTGTTGTCGGGTTCGGCTTGCCCAGCGCATCCGATGGCGGATACCAGGCCCAGCGCGCCCGCCAGCCACGCAGCCATGGTACCGCCGCGCCTCATGACGCCTCGCCGACCACTGGCGGTTTTGGCCCCACCAACGCCGGTTTGCACACCTTGCCGCAGTCCTGGAACAGCGGGCAGTGGGTGCAGACACGGCGGCGGGCGAGCACAGCCAACAGCAGGGCGCCACACGCCCCCAGCGCCAGCCAGAAGCCGAGCAGCGGCCCGGCCCACGTGTAGAACTGGCCGATGTGGCCGCCGCCGAAAAGCGACGGCGTGAACGCCGGAATGTTCAGCGGAGCGTGCGGGTCCATGCTGTGGCCGAAAAGCCACAGCCAAAAGAAGCTGTCCGCCACGAACCCGGCCGGAAACAGCAATCCGGCAAACAAAAGCGACGGGTTGTAGCGGCGGCCGACCAGCAAGCCCAGCGCGACCACCGCCACCCCCAGCAAGCCGACGCCAAAGCCCGCCAGCTTGCGCTCGACGCTGGCCGCCTCGTCCAAGCTGCGCATGCCGATGTAGTGGTTGAGCATGTTGATTTCGCGGGCATCGCCCCCCAGGCCGGTCAGCGAAATCTGCAGGTTCAGGCCGGCCGGGTACTGCGGCGCAAACAGCTTGAACTGCCACCACGGCATGAAGTACGACCAGGCAAAGAGGCTGACCGCCACGGCGACAAGACCCACCACCAGCCACCGCCAGGCGGTGTTCCAGTTGCGCGTATCTGGCTTGCGGACCACGGCAATGGGGACCGGCCGGGCCGGCACCTCCGCTTGCGCACCAGGACGGGTCGAACTTAGCGACATGACACGCTCTTGCGCGGTTGGGTCGCGCTATTCCTTGGACTTGAGGTACGCCAGCAACGCCGGCAGCTCGGTGGCCAGGTCGACATTCTGGTTGGCCATCGGCGTCATGTAGGTCTTGAACAGTTCCTTGCCCTGCTCGTCCTCTTTGATCATGACCTCTGGCTTGGCGATCATGCGCGCCAGCCACTTGATGCTGCGGCGCTTGGTCACCCCGGCGAGATCGGGACCGACCAGCTTGCCGCCGCCCAGCTTGTGGCAGGCATTGCAGCCCTTGCCGGTAAAGACCTGCTCGCCTTTGGCGATGTCCTCGGGCTTGCTGGAGTATTCGACCGCAGGCACCACGATGCTCGCCGGGCCGTCGACGGCCGGGTTTTCGGGTGCGGGTCCGGCCTTGCCACAGGCGCCCAGACACAGCGCGGCGACGGCCAAGGGAAGGAGAAGCTTGTTCATGGAGTCCTCGCAGGGGTGGGACCAGGCAATTCTGGTGCCAGGGCAGGGGTTGTTGGGAACAAAGGCCGCGCCTCACCGCCGCCAGCCCCGAGGCAAGCAACTGGCGGCGGTGAGCAGGGCGTCGGTGGTCGCCCTGGCGGCGTCGCGAAACGCTACGGCCCGGGGGCCGCCGGCGGAGCAGGAGGTGCCGCGGGCGGAGCAGGGGCGGCCGCGGGCGCGGGCGCGACGGGCGCGGGTGCAGGCGCTGCGGCGCCCGCCTTGGGCTTGACCAGGAGGTACCCGGCCATTTCCAAGTGCAGCGCCGAGCAGAACTCGGTGCAGTACATCGGGTACACGCCCGGCGTGTCGGCGACGAACCTGGTGTTCTCGTGCTTGCCGGGCTCAAGCGACAGGTTGACGTTGTACATGTTGATCGCAAAGCCGTGGGTCTGGTCTTCGCTCTGTTCCAGGTTGGTGATGTGCAGGTGCACCACATCGCCTTGATCGACTTCGATCTGGTCCGGCGTGAAGTGACTGCGGATGGCGGTCATGTAGACGTGAACGCCGTCGGCCTTCTTTTCGATGCGCTCTTTGCCCGCCTGGACGGCGTTGGGGTCGATGGCGTCGGTGTACGGATTGGTGCCCGTCTTGTACATCTTGATGGTCTTGAGCTTGTCGGCCTTGATCATCTGCGAGTAGTGCGGTTCGCCAAGTCCGATCGGGGTGTCTGACAGGATCTTCATCTTGTCGCCGGTCACGTCGACCAGTTGGAAGTTCTGCGGGTACAGCGGTCCGACGCCGGCAAAGCGGTCGATGCTCATCTTGTTCATCGCGACCACGTACTTGCCGTCCGGGTTCACGGTGTCGCCTTCGGCCGCCATAATGTGGCCGATGTTGTAGTGCACCGGCAGCTTGTCGACGACCTTGAGGGTCTTGGGATCCCACTTGGCCACCACCGATTCCAAGAACACGCTGGTGTAGGCAAAGCCCTTGTCGTCGAAGACCGTGTGCAGCGGACCCAGGCCGATCTCGACCTGACCGGCGATCGCTTCCTTGAAGTTCAGGATCGGAACGCCAAAGCTGTCCTTGCCCTCAAACTTCTTGTTGGCAATCAGGTCCTTCATCTTGGCGAACGAGTACACCGTGCCATGGGTGTCGAGCTTGCCGCCGACCACCACGTTCTTGCCGTCCGGGGTCACGTCGCAGCCGTGCGGCGACTTGGGCTCGCCAACCAGGGTTAGGATGCCGGACTCAGCCGCCACGGGCAGACGGATGACCTTGAAGCCCTTGAGCGTCTCGAACTTGCCTTCTTTGACCAGCGCCTCGGCGGCCCTCCAGTTGATGACGTGCAGGTAATCCATGTCGTTCTTGCTGGCCCCCGATTCGATCGGCGGCTGACCCTGCAACGTCCCGCCGTAGGCCATTTCGCTGTTGAACGAGTTGACAAAGAACCAGCCGTCCGAGTCCAGTTTGCCGGCGTCGGCCAGATCCTGGGTGTACGGTGGCAATTCGATCGCGAAGCTGCTGGCGACATCGATGCGCCCTTTGGTTCGGTCGAACGTCCACAGCATCGCCAGGCCGCGGTACTTGTCTTTGTACTCGCTAAGCGGTGCGTATTCGCGACCCAGTGGCACCGGGTACTGCGTTACCT
>CAXRHS010000632.1:0-2003 GCA_964230235.1 Myxococcota bacterium | reverse complement strand
CGCTGGTGCAGGCGTTGGCGTCGTCACAGGCCGTGCCTTCCGCCGCGGGGGTGGTGACGCACTGGCCGGTCGACTTGTTGCACGCGGCCACACTGCAAGCGTCGCTGCTGGTGCACGCCACCGGCAAGCCGGTCGCGCACTTGCCGCCCTTGCAGGCGTCGCCGGTGGTGCACAGGTCACCGTCGTTGCAGCCGCCGCCGTCGGCATTGACGCTGACGCAGCCTTTGGCGGCGTCGCAAGAATCGCTGGTGCACGGGTTGCCGTCGTCGCACGCGATCGCCTTGCCCGCGCACTTGCCGCCCGCGCAGCTGTCGCCGTCGGTGCACGCAGTGCCGTCGTCGCAGGCGTTGCCGTCGCCGTCCGGCGCGTAGTCGCACTTGCCGGTCTTGGCGTCGCAGGTGTCCTTGGTGCACGGGTTCTTGTCATCGCAGGTCGCGCCAGCGACGACCACGCACTTGCTCGCCTGGCAGGTGCCGGTGGCGCAGACGCCGTCGGTGGCGGTGCAGGGCTTGCCTTCGGCGCTCTCGCTCACGCAGCCTTTGTCTTTGCTGCACTTGTCGTCCGTGCACGGGTTGCCGTCGTCGGCGCAGACCTTGGGTTTGCCGGCGGTGCACGCACCCGCAGCGCAGGTATCGCCTTCAGTGCAGCTATCGCCGTCGTCGCAGGTGCCGTCGCTTGGCGTATTGGTGCAGTTGCCGGCCGCGCCGCAGGCATCTTTGGTGCACGGGTTCTTGTCGTCGCACGCCACCGGCTCATCGGTCTGGCCATCGCAGTTGTCGTCGATGCCGTTGCAGACTTCCGTGCTCGGGGTCACCGGCGCGCACGCCGTCGGCTTTTCGCCCGCCTTGGCACAGGTCGAGGTCGAGGCAAACTTGCACTTGCCGTCGGCCGAGTAGGTGCAAGCGGTCTTGAGTCCCTTGGCAACCGCGTCGTCGTTGCAGGTGCAGGCGCCGATGGCGTCTGCCGGTGCGCCAACGGCGGCCGCAGGCAGGCACTGCTGGGCGGTCTGCTTGTCGACGGTCGCCGCGCCCTTGCACACAAAGCCGCTCGGGCAGTCGCCGTCGGCCTTGCAGCCCATGCCGCAGAAGCTGCCGGCGTCGCCGTGGCTGACGCAAGCCCCACCGTCGCCGCATTCCGCCGTGGCGTTGCAGGGGTTGCACAGCTGCGCCGAGGCTTTGACCACCACGGGCACATCCGCGCCGGCGTCATCGGGTGCGCCGCCATCGCCCGGGGTCGCGTCGCCGGAGCCGCTGCCATCGGCTGGCGACCCGCCGTCCGTGGCCGAACTGTCACCGCCGCCGGCGTCGTCGGGGGTTGCCGCGTCGCTGCCAGCCTGAACGTCGTCCGGTGTCGCCGTGTCGCTGCCGGCCTGAGCGTCGTCCGGCGTCGCAGTGTCGCTGCCGACCTGAGCGTCGTCCGGCGTCGCGGTGTCGCTGCCGGCCTGGCTGTCGTCTGGGGTTGCGGTATCGCCTGGCGTCGCGACGTCGGTGCCGGTCGCGTCTGTCGGTTGCGCGTCTTCGGGCCCGACGGCATCGGTGCCGGCTTGGGTGTCGTCCGGGGTCGGGGTCTCTGGGCCTGAATCCGCGACGGGGTCCGAATCGACCACTGCGCCATCGCCGCCGCCACCGCCATCGCCGCCGCCACCGCCGCCATCAGAGGCCGCGCCCGGGTCGGCAACGACCAGGTCGCTTGCGCCAGCGGCGTCGCCGACCGCACTGTCCGCCGAGGCATCGACCCCAGCAGCGGGTTCAGGCGAGACCGCAACGTCGTCGCCACAGGCGGCGAGAAGGGCAAGCGACAGCAAGGATGCGCGCAGGCGAAGGAAGGGAACAGTGGTCACGGGGTCCTCCGGAACAGCGGTTCGGTCGGCGCGAGGGCGCAGCGACGGGCAGGCTAGCCGAGGTCGGCAGCGATCTCCACGTTTCCACACAGTTGGCGGCGCGTGTATTCACAAATGTTCACAGCTTGCCGGCGGAAGAGCCCGTGTAAAATCTATTCGATTT
>CAXRHS010000631.1:0-3088 GCA_964230235.1 Myxococcota bacterium | reverse complement strand
CGCGCGCCGAACCGTGGCTGAGCGTCCTGGCCAAAAAGGGCCATCTGCCGCCGAAGCGACCGCGGCGCCGCGTGCCGACCCGCCAGGCCGATGGGCAATCCGGCGACCACCAAGAGGTCAGCTGATCCCCGGCATGGCAGGGGCGTAGCTTGCAGGCGAACAGGTTTCGGACCTGCAACCGCCGGCGGCCCAAGCGCCGCCCCACAGAGCGACGACCGGCACCCAACCTGTTTGGGTGCTGGCGCAACCGAATCCGAGCGAATAGGCGAGCGATGACCGACACCTATATTACCGATGAGCCACCGTGGGGCGGGCAGTGGCCAGACGCCGGAAAGGCCATCGATGTGCCTACGCCCGCGCCGGGGGATCACTGGAAGCAATTGCGCGGCTGGCTTGCCGAATTTGGCTTTGATGTTGAGCCAAACCTGCACCCTGAACTAGGCCTGGTCGGCTACTCGGTGCGGTCGCGCAACGCGGTTCTGGGCGTGGGCGTGGTCAAGCGTCAACTGGGCTTTTACCTCGCCATTACGGCGGTCCTGTGCCGCGGAATGGAGCGCGAAACCCACGCGATGTTGGCCCTTGACCGCGCCAACGCCACGCTGCGATTTGGGCAACTGCTGTACTACCCAGGGCCCCCTGCCGAGCTCGCCTTCTATGCGTCGGTGCCGTGGAAACTGCTTGACGGCCAGATGTTCCCGGGGTTCTTGACCGCGGTGTTTCGCGAAATCGAGGAGTCGTGCTTTGCGGCGGTGGCGCTGGTCAAGGGCTATCACCCCAATGACATGACGGCGTTTTGGGAACACGTCGAGTCGCTGGTGCGGCAGGAAGTCGGGCGCCGCACCCGCAAGGCCGCGCGCACGAATGCCAAAAGCGAAGGCGGTGATCAGGTGGCGTCGGGCGATGGCGGCGCCGACAAGCCGGAGGCCGACCAGGCTGCAACGGAGCCGCCGCCTCCGGTCGGCGCCCCTCCTGCTGTCAAACGGCGGCGCGCCAAGAAGGGTGGGTCGGTCCATTAGGGCCTGTAAAATAATAACTCAGTCGACCTCGACAGGAGGCGGAGCGGCGAGTCGACTTGCAAAGTCGCGAGCTTGCGACCCACTGAGCAAGCAATGGGCCCACGTAGAAAATCGATTAGATTTTTTACGGGCCCTCAGAGCCCGTGTAAAAACAAGTCGATCGCCACGAGCGCGGAGCGGAGCGGCGAGTCGATTTGCAAAGTCGCGAGCTTGCGACCCACTTGGCAAGCAACGGGCCAACGTGGAAAATCGAATTGATTGGACACGGGCTCTTCGCTGACCACCGGCCAAGACCGGATACCTGGCTGCCACCGCGGCGCCGGGTTCTCGCGGGCGGGCTGATCCCAAGCGGTGCCGCCGTGCCGTGCCTCCTGCGCAGCACCGCCGAAGTGCTGACCACCCCGAGCTGACCTGCGTCACGCCTGCGTCAGACATTGCCCTGGCATTGTCACGGCGGCCCGCCGCCGGATTCTGAATACACCTGCAATTTCATCATAGTGCGCGCAATGCGCCGAAAAGTCGGCGCGTTGACCACCGGACCCACCTTGTTAGCCTTGCGCGCAGGGTTCGCGGCGGGCGCCAGACCGGGCGACGCTGACAGGGCCCCTCTGGGAGTCCTGGCCATGGTCGCAACCGCCGTCCCCATCACCGCAACGACTCTTGGCGCTGGACCCGGCAAGGCCGCGCCTGCGCAGGTGGTTCGCCAGCACATTGTCGAATTCGTTTCAGATTCTGGCGAGGGCGCCCAGACCGTTGGACAGCTGTTCGGCACCTTGGCGGCCCGCCGCGGTAACGGCGTGTGGACGGTCGAGATCATTCCGGCCGAGGTCGAGCCGCCCGCGCGCAGCAAGGCCGGGGCGAGCGGCAACCGGGTGCGAGTCGGCACCCAACCCGTGACCAACATGGGCGACTCGGCGGATCTGGTGGTCGCCTTCAACGAGCAGGTGCTGTACAGCCGCATCGACGTCGGCGCGTTGCGCGCTGGCACGCTGGTCTTGCTGGAGAACAAGTGGGCCACCAGCCCACTGCCGGCCATCCAGAAGGCCTACGCTGAAGCCCTCGCCGATTTTTCGGCGCGGGGCTACGTGGTGCTTGAGATCCCGATGGAGCAAGAGTGCCTCAAGATCGTCCAAGATGCGCGCCGCGGCAAGAACGTGTGGGCGTTGGGCGTGCTGATGGCCATCTATGGCTTTGGCACGGTCGGCGCGGCGGCTGAACTCAAGCGCCGGTTGGGCAAGAAATCGGCGGAGGTCATCGAGAGCAATCTCAAGCTTCTGGAGGCTGGCCACAGCTGGGGCCTGGCCCACATCGACCTGCGCTTCGACGTGCCGGTAGAGCCGCGCAACGAGCAGATGGTGGTGATGAACGGCAACCAGGCGGTCGCACTGGGCGCGATGGCGGCTGGCATCGAGGTGTGCTCGATGTATCCGATTACCCCGGCAACCTCGGTCTCGCATTACCTCGCGTCCGCGATCGGCAAGGCGGGCGGCTTTGTCCACCAGGCCGAAGACGAAATTGCGGCAATCGGCTTTGCGCTCGGTTGCGCCTTTTCGGGCAAGACGCCGCTCACAGTGACTTCGGGACCGGGCCTTGCGCTCAAGACCGAGTTCATTGGCCTGGCGGTGATGGCCGAACTGCCGCTGGTGATTGTCGACGTCCAGCGCGGCGGCCCATCGACGGGTCTGCCGACGCGGGTGGAGCAGGGCGACCTGCTGGCCGTGCTGTACGGTGCGCCCGGCGACGCGCCCAAGATCGTGATTGCGCCGGCGACCATCGAAGAGTGCTTCCAGTTCATGATTCTGGCCCGCCAACTGGCGGAGACATTTCGCGGGCCGGTGTTCGTGCTGACCGACGCCAACCTGAGCACGGGCCAGCAGCCGTTCAAGCGGCCGACGTTGCAGCAAGAGTGGCTGGCGCCGATGCTGGACCAGGAGCCGTGGGACCCCAAAGTCCAGCCCTATCAATGGGACAGCAAGACCGGGCTGTCGCCGCGCGCGATTCCAGGTCAGCGCGGCGGCGAATACGTGCTCACAGGGCTCGCCCACGACCAGGAAAGCCACGTGGCGTATGAG
>CAXRHS010000630.1:0-3097 GCA_964230235.1 Myxococcota bacterium | reverse complement strand
CAAAGTCGTCGACGCGCAGACGTGGCTCATCGCCGTCGGGCCCGACCGCGGCGTGGTGCTGCGCGTGCACCGCGGCGAAATCCCAGAGGGTGGTGCGGTCCCGTACGTCGACAGCCTGCTCAAGGCGCTCGGCAAGTCCGGGCAAGCCGGGGTCGAACGCGACGAACCGGTCAAGCTCGGCGATCTCGATGCGCGCGCCGTCGAAGCGGTCGAGCTGCGCAACAAGCCCGCGATGGCGCTGTGGCTGATGGTCGCGGAGGCCGAAGACGGGCTGTACACCGCCACCGCCTACGGGCAACGCGACGACCTGCGCAGTCAGGCTGCCACCGTGCGCGCGTTCTTGACCAGTTTGCGCGTCGATCGGCCCGACGGCGCGGCGCGCATCCCGGTCGCGACGACCATGACCGACCCGTTGGAGTAGGCCCCGCGCAGATCGGCGACCCGCTCACATTTCGGTGTCTTGGACCAGTTCGTCGGCGCCGAGCTCTGGCGCGGCCTTGCCATGCTCGTAGTCCAGCAGACCCAGCTCGGCGTAGTACGGCCGGATGCGGTCGCTCAGCAGGCCGATCCGCTTGAGATTGGGAATGATCCGCTTGAACATGCGCTTGCGGAACATCAACATGAACGGCGCGGTCATCGCAATCTCGTTCCACTGCCGCCGCGGCATCTTGTGCGCCCAGTACTCGTCGTAGACCTCGTGCGCCAGGAAGCGGTTGCGCAACAGGATGCTCATCTCAAAGCACCAGTCTTCGCGTTCGCGCAGCTCGGCGGCCGACAGCCCTTCCTTGTAGTAGCGCTGCAGGGCCAGCACGCCAAAGGCCACGTGGCGGGCTTCGTCGCGCATCACGTACTCGAGCAGCTTGCGCAAGAGCGGCTCGCTCGACACCTGCCGCAGCGCACCAAACGCCCCGAGCGCAAGGCCTTCGATGAGGATCTGCATGCCCAGGAACTTCATGTCCCAGCGCGAATCGGTCATCAGCGCGTCGATGACCACATACAGGTTGTCGTTGACTTCGTAGAGGCGCTTGAGCTTCTCGTCCAGATAGCGGTGGAACACTTCGACGTGCCGACCCTCGTCCATCGCCTGCGTCGCGCCGTACAGCTTGCCGTCGAGCCACCCGACGGCTTGGGTAACCTGGCACGCCGCAAACAGCGCACCCTGCTCGCCGTGCAAGAACTGGCTCAACAGCCACGACACCAAAGCGTGGCCCTGGTCGGCTTTTTCCGCGTCGCTCAGGCGCTGAAAGGCGGGGTAGTTCTGCAACGGAAAAAGTGTCGGGTCCATCAGAGGTTTCGATGGATTGCCGATTTCGACGGGCGTGGACCAGTCCAGCACGACATCCGCGTCCCACTGCGATTGCTTGGCGGTGCGATAGAGCCTGGCCCGGTCGTAGCGGTCGCGCCGGTACCGCCAATCGAGATGGGACGGGGCCGCCGTAGGCAGGTCGGTCCTGCCGTCGTCTTGCTTGCCGAGCCGCAGCACATAGCCGCGCACCGCGGGTCGCATCAGCGCGGTGATGACCTTGAGGCTGCCCGACTTGGTCACATCGGCGAACGTGTCGCGCGACTCATGCAACCGGTCGATGACGGTGTCCGCGGCGGCGTTGAACTGCATCAGAGCCCTCCCGATGCCCGATCTTGGGGTGTGGGACGTCGGCGCAGCGCTAGCAGCAGCAAACCGGCAAGCGCCCAAATCAACGCGCTTGCATGGCTGGCCAGGTTCTCGACGCGACCTGCCGAGCAACCGCCGTGGTCCGCGTGCGCCGCAGCGCCGGCCGGCTCCGGTCCCGCATCAATGCCAGAATCGCGCGCAAAATCACTCCATTCTGCCCAGCACCCCGTCTTGTTGAGGTCGTCCAAGCCGCTGTAGTCCGGCGGCGTCAACTGGTAGAGCGCAAATGCCAATGGCCCAGGCTTGCCTGCGGCGTCGATGGCGTAGAGCTCCGATTTGGCGCACGCGGCCACAAAGACGCTGCCATCTGCTCGCCGCGCGCCGTCGATGCAGGTGTACCAGCGACTGTCGTCGACCTGGCCGGCGGGGTTGGTCGACAGGTCCATCAGCACGCCAGTCACCACCGCCAGTGCCTTGCCGGCGACGGGAACCGGACCGGCCACAAATGGGTACTCTTGCAGCAACAGCTTGGCCGCGCGCGGACCCGACGCCGGGGCAGAGCGATCCACCTCGACAATCCGCTGGGTAGCCTTGCCGACCAGCGACAGGTACACCTTGTCGGCCGTCGGCGTTGCCCATACCACAGACGCAGTCGCGGTCGCGCTGTCGATGGCGACCTGCTCGTCGCTGTGGGCACCGTCGCCGCGGACGCCGACGATGCGGACCGTTGCGCCGCCAGATTGCGCGATCCACATGGCGTCTGCGCTGTTGCGCGCACCGTACCACTCACCTGTGCCGGTCCAGAGCACCGGCGCCGCGCCCTGAACGGCAGGTCGGGCCAGGGCGTGGACCTTTGCCGCCCCTTTGACCACGGTCAACGCCAGGGCGTCGCTGCCTGCCGCGCCGATCGCGCGCACGGTCAACGGGTCCACGCCAGCGACGGCCACCCTTGTCACCTTGCCGTTGGCGTCGAGGCGGTAGAAGCCCTCTTCGCCCGCAATCCAAGCGCTGCCACTGGCGACCGCCGCGATCTGCGGGCTGCGCGGCGAAACCCAGCGCGGCGAGCACACATACTGGTATTTCTTGGCGTCTTTGGCGTCGCGTACCGCAAAGCCGGCCGTCAGGCGCGCAATGGTGGGCCCTTGCGCATCGGCAGCGACGAGGCCCAAGACGGCGGGCAGCTGTCCGTGGGCGGCGGCCTCTCGCGGAACGGTCGCCAGCAGGGCCGCACCAACGCTCAGGGCCGCAGCGCACGCTTGAAGCTTGCCGGACAGCGCGGCAACGCGCGCCCGGCCCGCGAGCCTATCCGCGCGGACAGGTAGCGCTCGCCACTGCGACGTTGCGGCCGTTCCCGCAAGCACGAACAGAATTGCGTTGTTGTGACGGGGGGGCGCGCTCCGCCACCGGATATCTCGCCTCGGCACGGCGCTTCCTTGGGCCGCCCTGGACATGGCGGCACCAAAGGCGAACATAGACGGTCCGCAC
>CAXRHS010000629.1:0-13296 GCA_964230235.1 Myxococcota bacterium | reverse complement strand
CGGCGCCATCAAGAACGGCATTCGCCGCCAGTGGGGGGCGTCGATCGTGTTCTGGGGCCAAAACGCCGCCAACAGCAACGTCATCGACGCCAACGACACCGGCCGCGAGGTGCAAGTCGCGTTCTACGACCCCGCGCGCGTCAAGCAAGGCTGCGCGTGGAACGCCAGCTGCCTGACCTCACCTTCGGCCTGCGCCAACTCGATCACCTACTTGGGCTGGAACCCGGTGCAGGGCGGCAACGAGTGCAACCTCGGCTCGGGCGTCGAGTCGGTCAGCCACAACGCCGGCTTGCTCGACGCGCTGGTTCGGCCGCTGTTTTGGAACCCCGACTGGCAGGCGCAAGACTGCGGCAACGGCGGCTGCCAGGATCCGGCCAAAAAGGCTCTCAAGGGCGACGTCCAATACCAACAGCGCATTCGTTTTGTACACAGCCACATCGCCGAAATCGACATGGCGGTCGTCAACCTGAGCAACGTCGCTCACGCGGCGACCGTGCAAGAGATGCCCACGGTCTACGCCGCCTATGGCAAGTACGGGCTTGGCAACTACAACCTGCTGCTCGCCAGCGACGGCCAAGCGATCGCCATCGACCAACCCGCCAACGACGGCTTCTTTGTCAAGAACTTTAGCAGCGCCGCCGGCTGGGTCGCGCTGCAAAACGCCAAGAAGGACTACGGCGTGGCGCTCTACCACGAAAACCGCCTGACGGCGTGGCAGGGCTGGCAAAAGGCCGGAGTCTTCAACAACTTTCGCGCTCAGTTCAGCTTTGGCGTGCCAGCCAACGGCGTGGTGCGGGCGCGCGCCTACTTGATGCTCGGCAGCTTCGCGACGCTCAGCGGTCTGGCAGCGTGGCTCGACAGCAGTCTGCCGGCCTTTGGCCACCTCGACGCGCCGGCGCCAGAGGCCAAGGTCGGCGGGGCGTCGCTGTTGGTCGCCGGCTGGGCGCTCGACAACCTGCAGGTCGCCAAGGTTGATGCCTACCTCGATGGCCAGCTGTGGCAGGCCTTGCCGCTCAGCGTGCCGCGCCCCGATGTCTGCCAAGCGTGGCCGGGCTACGCGATGTGCACAGGGCCGGTGGGCTTTGCCCAGCAGGTTCCACTCGGTGGCTTGACGCCGTGCGCGCACTTGCTCGAGATCGTGGCAACCGACAGCCACGGCAACGCCCGCGTCCTCGCCAAGCGCCGTATTTTCGTTGGAGGGTGAGCAGCGAATGGTCCAAAGAGCCGCGACTGGCAATCGGCACACGTCGGTGCCCGACACTTGGCACGATTTATGCTACGCGCCTTGGCGGGCCGCTTAGGGCCCTGAACAACCAAGGAGTAGCATATGAAGAATCGTCTCTACCGATCCGACCTCTTGGGCCTCGTTTTGGCCGCCAGCGCAGCCGCCACCGGTTGTGCGACCGACGAGACTGGCGAAGCCAGCGCAGAGCTCAAGCTGATGGATGCCCCGCCGGCTGGCGTAACCTCGGTCAAGATCGCCGTCAAGTCAATGCAAGTGCATGTTTCAGGAAAGGAAGTCACCAAAGACGCCGATCCCAACGATACCAGCATCGACGCCGACAACAAGTGGCGAATCTTGCCGGTCGGCAAGACGATCGACCTGGTCGCGGCACAGGGCGAGAACGCAGCGCAGACGCTGGGCCAGCTTGGCTTGCCCGACGGCAAGATCACGCAGATTCGCTTGCTGCTCGACACCTCCAAGCCCGAGAACAACACGATGGTCCGCGACGGCGCGAGTTGCAACCTCGACGTGTCCAAGGTGGACACCAAGGGAATCAAGATCTCGCATCCGTTCAAGGCATTGGCGACCAAACTGGGCGGCAAGCACCAAGTTTGGGTCGATTTCCTGCTCGACAAGTCGCTCAAGGACTCGGGCAAGAAGGGCGACTGCATGATCTTGGAGCCCGTGCTCAAGTTGCACAAGGTCAAGACCGACGGCAAGGACGAGACGCTGTAGCTATACATGGTTACCTAAGGGCCTGTAAAAGAACAAGTCGATCGACACAAGCGCGGAGCGGAGCGGCGAGTCGACTTGCAAAGTCGCGAGCTTGCGACCCACTTGGCAAGCAACGGGCCAACGTGGAAAATCGAGTAGATTCTTCACCGGCCCTCACCGCGGCCGAAACGGACCTTTCGCCGGCACCTACCGGATCAATAGGGCACCCGGCTGGTCCATCGACCCCTTCCAGGCGCTGTGCACGCCGTTGCCCCAGTGTCCGCCATCGGCGCGGTGGAAGGTCGTCCACATGCGCCCCAGGCCCTGCGTGCCGCTGTTGGCTGCGCCCTGGTGGCACTGGCAGCTGCCGTGGCTGTCCTTGCCGTCGAGCAGGTGGAAGCCGACCTCGTTGTACGCGCAGGGGTCGCCGATTGCCGTGCACATCTGGCCGTTCGCGGTCACGACCTTGCCGGCGCCATCGGTCAGCGTCAGGCCCGTGATGGTGTCTTCGGCGCAGTTGACCCCGGGGTCGAACGGGTTGCAGGTCTTGGGCAGGCTGACCTTGAGGTAGTCGTCGGCGTCGCCGCCGTGCCAGGCCATGACCTCGCGGGTGGGCGAGTTTTCGAACAGCACTTTGCCAGACACCGAGAAGTGTGTGATACCGTTGGTGTTCTTGGCTGGGTCAAGAATGTCGCCGGTGGCGGCGCTGGCCTTGCCATAGAAGGTGGCGCCAGCCCGCGGAAAGGTGCCGCCGGTGAACTGGGTCGGCCGCGCGTCCTTGCCGATGACGGTCAGCAGCGTCCAGCCGCCACCGCCCAGCTTCATCTCGCACCAGGTCTGGAAGGCATTGGCGGCCGAGCCGCCGTCCGGGTCCAACCAGAACAGGCCGCTGGGCGTCGACGGTGCCGCGGTCTTGAGGGCCTGGCAGCTGGCCGCTGGGTTGTCCTGGGCGCCGAGCGGCGACGTGCACTTGCCGTTGACGCACGACTGCAAGGTTGGGCAGAAGGTGCCGGTGCCGGTGCAGGGGTCGCCGCAGTTGTCGAGCAGCGGCTGGCCGCAGGTCACCAGGCCCGGGTCGGGGCACTGCGGGTTGCAGGTCGCCAGCCGCTGCCAGGCCTTGCCGTCGCAGTAGTAGAGCTTGCCGTTGACGGCGCCGAGCGCAATCTGGCCGTGGTTGGCCGCGCCACACGCTGCCTTGGTGAGGTCGACTTGGGCGAAGCGGCCGCCGGACACGGCCGAGGTGCCGAGCGCCAGTTCGCCGTCGACGGTCAAGGTGCCGGTGACGGTGCCGCCCTTGAGCGGCAGAAAGTCGCCAATCGCCGCGCAGTCCAGGCTGCCGTCGACCTTGAGGCCTTTGACCCACAGCCCCGTGCCGCACGCCGTGCCGACCTTGGCCAGCACCGGCTGGCCTTGCAGGTCGCCGTAGTTGCCGGACAGGGCGACATCGGCGAACTTGGGCGCGCCCTGCAGGTCGGCGAATTTGCCGGTCGACGCGACCTTGGCCAGCGCGGACTTCTCGGCGTAGCCCGCTAGCGCCGCCGGATCGAGCTCGCTGGCGCTGACGCAGCCCGAGCATTGCACGTCGGCCGCAAACTTGGCGGCATTGGCGTAGCTGGCTTGCGCGGCATAGGCCACGCGCGACAAGGGTACCCGCGACAGCTCGTCCTTGCCGACGGTCACGCCGACCCACAGCGGCTTGCCTTCGCTGAACACCACCGCGTCGAGCGCGACCTTGCCAGCGCCGAGCGCTTGCGCGAACACGCCGTGCTGGACCGTTACCGCCAAGAAGCTCTCTTCGAACACCGCCGTGCCGCCGATGGGCTGCAGGAACAGGCCGACGGCCATGGCGTAGTCGCCGTCGGGCGCCGGGCCACCGGCCGCGCTGAGCAGCCGACCTTGCAGGGCAAGGGTCATCGGTTCAGCGGCGGCAGGCGCGGCCAACAGGGTCAGGGCAGCCAGCAGCGGCCAGGCGCGCGTGCAGGTGGTCATGGGTGGCTCCCGGCGGCCCGACACAGTGGGCGCGGGCGCAATTGTGCGCGTCGGGGTGGCTAGGGGTCAAGTTCGCGGAACGCGGGCGGGCAGAAAGCCAAGCACGCAGAACCAGACGCAAGCACGGGCACAAGCACACGCAAAAGCTCAGGCTCAGGAACAGGGACAGGGACAGGAACAGATGCAGGCGCAGATGCAGACACGGAGACCAACCGTGTGTGCCGCAGCCCTTGGGGCCCGTGTCAGAACAGGTCGATCGACACGAGCGCGGAGCGGAGCGGCGAGTCGACTTGCAAAGTTCATTCGCCGCTCCACCGCCTCCCGAGGTCGACGGAGTGATTCGTTGACCTGCCCTTTGCGCTTGCGCGCCAGGCCTCGCGAGCGTACAACGGCAAGGACGCATTGCGCCGGAGGCCGCTACGGTCGCACGCCACCAACCTTGCCGACGACTGCCGCGTGGCCTGAGGCTGGCATGCGCGGTCGCGCCCCTGCTCGTCGCCGTCCAGCCGGGCTTTGCGCTCGACGCCGCGGTGGTCGAAGGCCCGTCGGCGCCGGCAGAGGTGCAGTTGCACGGTGGCTTGCTCGCGGACGCCGCCGAGGGACACGACGCCAGCTTTGCCAACCTGCGCTTGCGCTTGCCGGCCGAGCGTGGCCTGGGGGTGGTGGCTGACCTCAAGTGGGCGCTGTCCACACGGACCAAGGTGCTCGTCCACCATGGCGATCTGGTGCGCGCTCAAGGGCGCGCGCATACGATGCAAGGCCGGCTCGCCATGGGCTGGCGCAGCACGGTTTTTGATGCGATAGCTGGCCTCGAGCTGAGCAGCACACGCGTGCTGCCCTATTTGCGGGCGGTCGCACGCGTCCCTGACACGGTGCTTGCCGTGCGCCTGGGTGTGCTGGACGGCGGCCAGTGGAGCCAGAGTGGCGACCTCGCACACCTGGGCTTTGGCGTAGCGTTACACCGCCTGGGGGTATCTGGCGAGGTCGACGGCACCGCCGTGTTGCGACCAGAGGGCACGATCGTGCCCGAGCTGGCGCTGTCCACCTGGGTCAAAGACCAGACCGTGCGATTGACGATCGCGGGACGCTTGTTTGCGCCGTCGGTGGTGGTGGCGGTTGCGTTCTTGCCTTGGCAGAGCAAGAACCGGGCGCTGCGGTTGTTTGCGGCCCGCGAGGTGCCAGACTACCAGGCCGACGCAACGCGACGGCACACCAGCCGGGTGGTGCCCAGGTTCATCCACACCGCCCCCATTGGGGAACTGCCCAGGTCCGCCAAGCTGGACCTGGAGGCGGCCTTTCAAAAGGACCGCGCGTTTACCTGGACCCTGACCGGCATGGCCAGGCCGCTGCACCGCTGCTGGGTGGTCGAACACCACCCATTGCAGACTGCCGACGCGCGCCTGGCGCTGCTGCGGCTGGTGTGCACCGACGATGCCGATCCGGCCGACATTGCAGGGCCAGACGGCCCAGTGCTGCTCCGCACCGGCTGCCATGTCATCGACGATGCGGGCCTGTGGCGTCTGCCGGCTTGCCCGGGCGCGCCCCCGCGCGAGCCCAACCAGCGCCCAGTGCTGCTGTTGCCGCTGCGCATCGGGGTGCCAGGCACCGACGCGTGGTTCATCCAGGTTGGCCCGCGCTTTCTGTTCGACCGCTCGTTCACCGTTGCTGGCGAGGCGGTGCGGGCGCGCTGCTCGGAACAGTTCTTGCCAGGCATTGCTCAGTCGTGCGCGAGTCCAACCCTGGGCTGGATGTGGTCGCGCACCGTCGACGGGCGCACCGCGGCGCTGTCGGCGACGGCAACCGAGCCACTGGGCGAACCGCAGACGCTGGAACGGTTTTCCGGCCCCGATGTCGCGTGCCGCCTGCACAGCGCTTGTGCGGTTTTCGGGCACTGCCAGCCTTTGGATGACCACTGCGTGGCGCTGCGCGACGCCGACTGCGCACCGGCGGCCATCTGCCAGCTGGCAGGCCAGTGTGCAGCCGAAGCCGGCGGCTGTGTCGCCCGCAGCGTGCAGGCTTGTGCCAAGACTCCGCTGTGTGACGAGCGCGGCCGCTGCACACCGCAGGGAGGCCGCCGCGTCGCCGAATCGAGCGCCTGGTGCGCCAGCACCGCTGCGTGTCTGGCGCACGGCCGCTGCAGCAAGCTCGGCCCCGAGTGCGCGGTCGCCACCGATGCCGATTGTCAGCGTCATGCGGGCTGCTTTTCCGAAGGTCGCTGCGGCAAAGTCGCCAACACCTGCCAGGCGGTGAGCGACCAGCACTGCGCGGCCAGCGCGGCGTGCAGCAACGAGCGGCGGTGCGTTGCGGTCGGCGGGTCGTGTGTGGTCGAAGCGGGTGCGCCATGAAGGCCAGGGGGCGGCGCGACTGGGTCTGGCCCGCGCTAGTGCTTGCGCTCTGCGGGTGCGAAAGCGAAATCGTCTCGATCCATCACCTCAGCGTAGTGACCGGCCCACGGTTCGCCATGGACTTGAGCCGCAGCCGATCGCTATGGGACGCGCCGGTGCCGATGCTCGGCCTGCTGCGGGAACAGGCAAAGGACCCATTTCAGTTGCCGCCACCACCGCCGGTCGCGGGCACCGCGCTGGTGCAAGTCGCGGCCAAGCAGGTGTTTGCTGGGGGCGAATTTGGGTCGCAAACCTCGGCCATCTACCTGCGACCCGGTGCGCCGTTTGCAGCGCCAGCGCACCACGTTGCCCAAGCGCCATGACAAGGCGGCGGCACTGCGCTGGTCGCGGGCCAGACAGCTGCCCGCCGCCCGATGCGCCATGGCTTCGTGTCGACCACACCCTCTGAAGGACACATCCGGAACAGCCGCCTCACGCGCTGCACAGCGGCGACGACGCCGCCAGCACATGCTGACCAACCTGGATGGCGTCGAATTGCCGCACCTCGGCGCCAACCACGAAAAGGTCGACCTGGCTGCCGGCGTGAATCATCCCGATCTTCTGACCTTGTTCGACGCGGTCGCCCGGTCGCACGTAGCAGTCGATGCGGTTGACGTAGAAGTCGGCAATCTGGACCACGAACACCTCATCCCGGGGGCCGCGGATGTGGATGATGTTGCGCTCGTTGTGCAGGATGTGCGGCGAATTGACGTGCATGGGCTGCATGCGCAGGTAGTTGCGCCAGAACATGCTCTCCATCACCAGGTTGCGCGGCGCCGGGTGGTAGGTGACCGCCACCACCTCGCCGGCGATCGGGCTGCGCTGGTAGTGGACGTCGAACGGCGACAAATACAGCCCGACATGGGTGCCGTGCAGCGGTTCGTGGCAGCCTTTGACGATCTCGCCAAGCGGGATGGGCCGCTGGTTCTTGATGGTGATCGGCAACAGGCCCCGGTCGACCTGCGCGATGTACAGCACCCTGCCATCGGCGGGTGCGACAATCCGCGCCCCGGCGGCGGGCGTGCGCGGCGGGTCGCGGCCAAAGTAGTACCTGCGATAGTAGTGAAACGTCAGCGCGCCAAACGCACCCGCCACCGCCGCCGCCAACGCAAGCTGCAACCACCCCACGCGCAACCCCCCCGGCCGGCGGCAAGCCGGTCAGAACGACCCGGACTGGCAGGCCTTCTCGATCTCCTTGTCCCAATTGACCAGCGAACCGAGCATGATGTTCTGCAAGAACGCCGTGTCCATGTCAAAGCCGGCGAAGGTCGCCTGTCGCCAGGCGGCGACCATGTGGACGACGCGACCGGGGCTGCGCTCAAAGTACAAGTCGACTTCGTAGTCCTGCTTCCAGTCGGAGCCGGTGGCGGCTGCTTTCAACCAACTGCGGCCCACCAGCGCCGCGCCGAAGGGCGTCTGAACTTTGCCCAGGTCCGGCACCATCCTTGCACCCTCGAGCATGGCGCCGTCGCCGTAGTCACCGGTGATGTCAGAGACCCAGTCCAGGCGGGCAAGCTGCCCAGCCACAAACGCGTCGCGGCTTTGCGTGTAGGTGCGCTTGTAGGTCTTGAACGCGCCGGGGTGCAGCGTATCCTGGTTGGGTGCCGTATGGATCTTCTTGATTTGCGAGAGTTTGCAGCCGAATTCCGTCACCACCAGCAGGCCCCGCACCTGGCTGGCCTGCACGTCAGTGCGGCCCGTCAGCGCGACGTCGCTCGGCACCAGGCCGGCAATCAGCGCCTTGAGCGGCTTGTCCGCGGTGACTTGGGTGACCGTGCCGCTGAGCGCGACAACGGCGTCGGCCAGCCGCTCTTCCGTTGCCGTTGCGTAGTTGCGCCAGAGCCAGTGCGACACGTCGGTGATCGCTTCGGGCGCTGGGTCCGATGCACAAGCAGCCGCCACCAGCGCCATGAGCACCGCGCCACAATGCCGAAAAGTCCTCCGCATCGCAGCGGACGAGGCGACTTGCGGCGCTGGCGCGGCTGCGCCGACGGACCGGGCCGCGCCGAACCATCGCTTTCGCTGGGGGGCGCTCGAAACGGCGCCCCAGCCCGTTGGCACACACATGGCAGTTCCTTGGGATACCAACGCGGGGCTTGATCCTGCACGGCGGCGCCGTCGCCCGCTTGCGGCACCCGGGCCACGATGCCCGCGGTGCAGGCGCTCGTCAAGGGCAACCGCTGCTGCCAAGCCGGCCGCGCCGGCCACGCCCCCTTGACCACGGCGACGTCGCACGGGAAGATCGCCCAACCGTGTGCGGGCGCTGCCAGACCAACAGCGCAGCTGCCGCCCCGCCGGCGCGATGGGAGGGAAAAGTGGCCACAGCTGGAGCCTTCATGCGTTATGCGCCGCGCACCACCTGGCTGCGCTTCGTGACCGGCACCGCCGCCATCGCGGGCTGGAGCCTGCTGCTCATCGCCGCCGTGCGCCAGTGGTCCCACCCGGCCGTCGCGGTGGTGGCCGGCGTGCTGTTTACCGTGCCGCTGGTCTCGCTGTGGGAGTGGCTGGTCCACGGCATCCTGTATCACGGTGGCATCCCAAGCCTGGAGGGTGCGCGGGCCATCCACGTGGTCGGCCACCACGGCGCGCTGTTTCCGCCCAAGCGGTACGTGCAGCACGGCAAGTACGCGTTCATGCGGTTTCGTGCGCCGCGCGAGCCCTGGCAAATGTCGGACAACCGCTTCGACGAGCTTTTGACCGCGGGGTCACAGATGGCGCTGCACTTCGTGACCGGCGTGCCGACATTTGTGTTGCCGGCCTGGCTGTTGAGCGGTTCCACGACGTTCGGCCTGTCGGTCGTCGGCACGCTCGCCGTGCTGTCGTGGCTGTTGGCCTACGTCCACGGCTGCATCCACACTCCGCGCGACCGCTGGGTCGAGTCGATGCGCTGGTTCACCTGGCTCGACCGCCACCACTACATCCACCACATCGACGGCCGCGCCAACATCAACTTCTTGCTGCCACTGTGCGATGTGCTGTTTGGCACGCTCAAGCGGCAACTGACCGAGCGCGAAGCCGCCGCCCACCCGTCGTTTGAAGAGGCCAAGCCCATGGCCAAAGACATCGTCCGGCCGGCGTCGGCGCTGCTCGCTTGATGGGGGCAGCGCTCGCTTGGGTCGGCGCGGGCGCTGCGCTGGCGGCTGCCGCGGGCCTCCAGCAGCTGCGTCGCCCGCTGCGCACCGGTCAGACCGGTGAATTGCGGTTGGAGCGTATCGCCGACGGTGTCTACCTGTGGCGCGCCTACTTCAGCAACGCGGCCGCGCTGGTGCTGGGCGATCGCCTGCTGGTCGTCGACACCCTGGTCAGTCCGCTGATGGCACGGCGCATGCGCGCCGATTTGCAGCAGGCCGTCGGCAAACCGGTTGGTTGGGTCGTGCTGACCCACTTCCACGGCGACCACGTCGGCGGCACCAGCGTGTTTGCCGACGTGCCGCGGTTGGCATGCGCGCAGACTGCCGCCTGCATGTCGGCGCGCGACGACGACCGGCAAGCCTATGCCCGCACCTTTGGGCTGCTGACCCACGACCTGCCCGAAGTGCTGCCGCCGACCCGCCTTTTGGATGGCGACGCCACCGAACTGGAACTTGGCGGAGAGTGCGTGCAGGTATTGCGGCTGGGGGCTGCCGAGACCGACGATGCCTGCGCGCTGTGGTGGCCTGCGCGACGCGTGCTGGCGTGCGGCGACAGTGTGCCGACGGCAGGCTTTCCGTTTAGCGGCGCACCCATCGGCGACGAGGGCCTGCGCGACGACGGCCAGTGGCTGGCCTGCCTGCAGCGCATCCGCGACCTGCAGCCCGAGATCCTGCTGCCGGGCCACGGACCGGCGCTGGTCGGCCGTGCCGTCATCGCGGCGCGCATTGACCGGGTGGCCGCGCTGTTTCGCGAATTGCTCGACGTCGCGCGGCGCGAACGCGCGCTGGGCGGTTCGCCCGAGCAAGTGGTTGGCCGATGCTTGCGCCAACTCGGCCACTGGAACGGTCAGGCCGACTTGCGGCAGAATGCCATCAGCTTGCGCATGACGGTGCTGCGTGCCGTGCACGCGGTATCGCCCGAGCGCCGCGGTGGCGGCTGGTGGCACGACCTCGGGCCGCGCTGCCTGACTGTGCCTGACGCTGCGCGCGCGCAAGCCGAGCTGTCGGCGCTGGACTCTGCCGCCGCGGCCAACGCGCGCGCACTTGCCCTGGTGCGCCAACGCCAGGCGGGGGCCGCGCGGGACCTGTGGTCGGCGGCGGCGGCCCGCTTTCCCCAGCAGGGCGCCGCGCTGCTGGGCACTTGCAGCTGGGCGCTTTTTGGTGCCGCGCGCAAGGTCGCCAGTGCCTACGAAGGGTCTGACGCGCTGGTCGAGGCCGGTCAAGTGGCTGCGCGCGCGCTGCAACTCGACCCGACCGAGCCGCGGGCGCACTTGACCCTGGGCGTCCTGGAGGTCTTGAGTTCGCTCATGTTGGGGCAGCCGATGCAGCCAGGCCGCGACCACCTCGCGCAGGCGTTGCAGGGCGCCGATTTGGGTCAGGGCGAGCAAGCGGCGGCGCGCTTTTTTGTCGGCAAGTCCCATCAGTTCGACCGCAACGACGTGCAGGCCGACCTGTGGATGCGCCAGGCGCTGCCGCGGTGGCTGCGGTTTGTCTATCCCCTGTTTCGCGACAAGCTGAGGGCGATTCCGTGAGCGCACGTTGGCGATACTACTGGGCCGAGCTGATGGAGACGCGCGCCCGCGTGCGCCCAGAACTGCAGCACAAGCGGCCCAGCGGGCGGTCGCTGGTGGCAGAAGCCAACGCCCTGTTTCGCGCCAGCGAGCAGGCGGTGCCGGTCGAGCGCCGCATCGTCGACGACCCGTGGGCGGCGCGCCTGGTCGACGCCCATCCAGTCGTGCGCGCCGTCGCGGTTGCGCGCCACGCCGTGCCGCCGCTCGCGCGGGAGCTGGAGACCTTGCGGGTGGCCCACTGCACCCGTCACCGCAGTCTGGACGAACTCGCGCTGGCCGCCTACGCCGATGGTTACCGGCAATTTGTCGTCGTCGGCGCAGGCTACGACATGCGGGCCAGCCGGTTTGCCGAAGCAATGCCGCAAGCGCGCTGGTACGAAGTCGATGAGCCCAGCACCTTGGCCAACAAACAGGCGCGCTTGCGGGGTTTGCGCCCGGCGCCGGTGGTGGCGGTTGCCGCCGACCTGCTCGCGGTCCGCGCGCTCGCTGCCCTGGACGGCACCGATCTGTTGCTTGCCCAGCCAGTGTGTTGGATTCTTGAGGGATTGCTCCACTACCTGCCTGCCGCGGCGGTCGACACCCTGGTTGCTGCCATCGCCCACGGTACGGCCCCGCGCCGCGTGTTGTTGTCGTGCATTACGCCGCAGATGGCGGCCCGGGCCTCGCCGGCCTTCGCCGCGCTGGTCAAGCTCGTGCGCGAGGTGCCGCGGCGCTACGACGACCGCGCCAGTCTGGCCGGGCGGTTTGCGCCGTTTGGCGTCGCGGTCACTGGCTACTGGGACTTTGCCGCTCAGGTTCAGGCGTTTGCGCCCCAGGTCGGCGACCGTCGCGTCGCGGTCAGTCAAGACGTCGCTCGTCTGGATCGGGACTGCCCGTGACCGCCAACTGCGGCGCCCGCCAGACCCCCGCACGCTGCGTGCCCTCATGCGCGTATTGCTGACCGGCGGCCGCGCGCCGGCGACGCTCGAATTGGCGCGGCTATTGTGGCGGGCCGGCCACTCGGTGCACCTGGCCGAGTCGGGCGGCTGGCACTTGAGCCGTGGCTCGCGGGCGCTGCACCGCGACCACCGCGTGCCCCAACCGGCAAAAGATCCGAGCGGTTTTGTCGAGGCCTTGGAGCAGATCGTCCGCACCGAGCGCATCGACTGGCTGATCCCCACCTGCGAAGAGATCTTCTGCATTGCTGCGGCGCGCGACCGCCTCGCGGCGCTCACCAGGGTGTTGTGCCCACCGCTTGGTGCCTTGCGCGACCTGCACGACAAGGCGCGCTTTGTCGAGCGCGTGCGCCAACATGGCCTGCTCGCGCCGGCGACACTGCGGGTCTGCAACCGCGCGCAGCTCGACGCGGCGCTGGCGCAGGCGTGGCGCGACGGTCGTCAGGTGGTGCTCAAGCCGGTGTTCTCGCGGTTTGCGGCGCGGGTGGTTTTGGATCCTCGGCAAGCCGACGATGCGCGCAGTGTGCAGCCGACCGACCAGGATCCTTGGCTGGTCCAGGATCTTGTCGCGGGTCGCCAACGCTGCACCTTTGGCCTGGCCCGGGCCGGTCAGCTCCTTGCGCACGCCGCCTATACCACGCGCTATACGCTCGGCCTGGGCGCGACCGTGCATTTCGTGGCCGACCCGTGCCCACAAGTGCGCGCTTGGGTCGAGCGCTTCGTCGCCGCGGAGCAGTTCAGCGGCCAGATCGCCTTCGACCTTATCGAAGACGCGGACGGCCGACTGTGGGCTATCGAGTGCAACCCGCGGCTCACCAGCGGCATCCACCTGCTGGCGCACCAGGCGGACCTGGTCGATGCCTACCTGGGCGCGGACGTGCCGTTCGTCGATACCCAGGGCAGTCGACCGGCGATGCTCGGAACCTCGATGGCGCTTGCGCTGTCCGGCGTCTTGCGTCGGCGCCAATCGGTCGCTCGCTGGCTGGGCGACTGGTGGCAAGCCCGCGACGTCGCGGTCGATTGGCGCGATCCGCTGCCCGCCGTCGTGTCGCGCTTTGTGTGGATGGTCGGGGTGCTGGCCCGGGCCCGCCGCGCGGGCGTCAACGGGCAGCAGGCGGCTACCGCCGACATCGAGTGGAATGGCGCCGCATTTCCGCCAGAAATCCAGGCGCTGCCCGACCCCGACCACAGCCAGCTGGGCGAACCCAGCAATGTCGCGGCAGCTGGGGTCGGCTCCACTGGCCCGCGCGTGCGCCCGTGACCGCGCGGCCCCTTCCGCACAAGCGCGGGCTGCCGCTCGTCGGTAGCCTTTTGGAGCTCGAGCGCGACCGCCTGGGCTTCTTCGCC
>CAXRHS010000628.1:0-3145 GCA_964230235.1 Myxococcota bacterium | reverse complement strand
GTACGGCACCCACCGAGACTGCGCAATCGTGTCCCAAAGACTGCGGATCGACGCCGCCGCCGCCCGGCAAGCCCTGCAAGACCAAAGGCGACTGCGCAGAGGCCGAGATTTGCTGCGGAAAGGCGGACGGCACCCAGGTTTGCTCGGCGCCGGCGATGTGCAAATAGCGCGCGCACAACACGACTCGAATTTCAGTGTCACCCGCGGCCAGCCAGGTGGCTCGCGCGTGCTCGGACTTTCGATTCGACAGACCGCCCAGCCGCTTGGCGAGTGCCCTGTCCAGCGGACTTTCCCCGTGTTGCTCGGTCGTTCGCGGCAACGGGTTTGACAGTCGGGCCGGTGCCCGCCAGCATCGCCAGACGCGGTTCTGCCGCGCTGCGGTGACGGCTTGAATCCATTTCCAGAATTGCGCATCACCCGATCGTCGCTGGTTGCGCGCGGGGCTTTTGCGGAGTCGCAGGCTGCGTTCTTGCAGCCCGACGCGCAAAGCGTCGCGCGTCTTGACGCCAGCCTGCACGCCTGCAACCTGGGCGTCGTCGCGCACTACTACATGGACCCGGAACTGCAGGGGGTGTTATCTGGCTGCACCTGGCCACACATCCACGTTTCCGATTCGCTGGTGATGGCCGACCGCGCCTTGCGCATGGCCCAAGCCGGAGTCGCGGCGGTCGCGGTGGCGGGCGTTGATTTCATGAGTGAAAACGTGCGCGCCGTGCTGGACGCCGGTGGGTACGCCGCGCTGCCGGTCTACCGGTTGGCCGCCAGCCACATCGGCTGTTCGCTCGCCGACGCCGCGGAACGGCCAGCGTACGAGGCCTTTTTGGACCGCGCAGCGGCAACGCCGCAGTCGCTGCACGTCGTCTACATCAACACGAGCTTACGCACCAAGGCCGCGGCCCACGCCAAGGTGCCCACCATCACCTGCACGTCGAGCAACGTGGTCCAGACCCTGTTGGCGGCCGCTACCGCCGTGCCCGAGGCGCATATCTGGTACGGCCCAGATACCTACATGGGCGAGAACTTGCGGGTCATTCTCGACGCGCTGGCCGAAATGGACGCCGAGACCTTTGCGGGCAGGTATCCAGGCGTCGACAGGCTGGCTGTCCTCGCGCTGCGCGGGCGGTTCCACCCGTTCCAGCAGGGCAACTGCATCGTGCATCACTTGTTTGGCAGCGCTGTCGTGGCCCAGGTCGAGCGCGACTATGCCGACTGCCTGCTTGCGGCCCACCTGGAAGTGCCTGGCGAGATGTTCGCGTTGGCGGCGGCAGCCGAGCGGCGCGGGCAAGGCGTGGTGGGCTCCACCTCCAACATCTTGGACTTTCTGGTCGCGCGCACGCGGTCTGCCGTCGCCTCCGGTTCGGGCGCGGTGCGCTGCGTGTTGGGCACAGAAGCCGGCATGATTACGTCGATCGTTCGCGCCATCCAAAGCTTGTTGCGCGAGGCGAAGAGCGATGTTGTTGTCGACATCGTGTTTCCGGTCGCCGCCGATGCCGTGGCCCGCACCGGCGACGCGGACTTGCCGGTGGTGCCCGGTGTGGCCGGCGGCGAAGGGTGTTCGACTGCCGGTGGCTGCGCCACCTGCCCTTACATGAAGATGAATTCGCTCGATTCGCTGGCAGCCGTCGCCCACCTTGCCGGTGATCAAGCCGATCCGCGGTTGCGGCCGTATACCGTTCGGGTCGGGGACGACCCGGCATTTGGCGCAGAGCTTGCGCGCTTGGGCGCGGCGCCGATCCTGCACATGCGCGCGTTCCAGCGCACGGGCCAATTGCCACAGGCGCTGGTGGACGACGTCCGCAGCCGCCGTGTGGCGTCCGCCGCAAACCTCTGTTGACACCAATCCCTGTGAATTCGACTTGTGGGGCAGGCGTTTGTCCCCGCCGATTCGTGGGCGGCGGACCACGAGGTCCGTTCTACCCGGAATGGCTCGGCGATCCTGTCTGGGTCGGCTTGCCATGACAGTGCCACGGTCACGCGCGCTCCAGCGGGCACAACAACAGCGAAAACGACTTCTCACCTAGTTTTCCAAACGCGACGTGCACCTGGGCCTCGTCACAGTGCACGACGACGCCGGTTCCGTACTTGGCGTGGCGAACCGCTGCGCCAGGCGGCCAGGCCAGCGCATGGGCGGTGACCGCCGCAACTGCCGTTTGGGCCACGGTCTCCGGCTCCGGCGGTGCCGCGGTTGCCGCCGCCGCCAACTCGTCCACCCAGCACGAAGCATCGGCCGGAAGCGCCAGCAACCACTCGCTCGGCATGCCCAGGCCACCGCGCACAGCCGGCTGGGCGTGCCAGGACAGTTCCAGCGTGTCGCGCGCCCGCGTCATCGCCACGTACAGCAACCGCCGCTCTTCGGCCCACTGGGCGCGGTCGGCGAATGCCTTGGCCAGCGGCACCACGCCCTGGTTGCAGCCGGAAACGAAGACGTGATTGAATTCAAGACCTTTTGCAGAGTGAAAGGTGTGAAACGCCACGCCGTCGGTGGCGGTGTGCCTGTCGTCGGGAGCAGGTTGATCCGCGAGGGTCAGCCGTGCGGCGGTAGCCCACGACGACCTGATCGCTGCGCGCAACTGCGCGACCTGGTGCAACGCATCGGTGGCCTGCCTGCAGTAGCGAGGGTGGTCGCGATGGCTGGGGTGCAGGTGCGCCGCAAGGTCCAGATGCGCCGACACTCGAATCGCGGCATCGGCCGCGTGGTCGGCGGCCGCGCTGTCCAACTCGGCGAGGTGGGTCAGCCATTCGCAAAGACGGCGATCGCAGGTCACGCTTGCGCACAGGGCACTGGCTGGGGCGTTTGGATTGGCGACTGCCGCCTTCTTGAGCGCCGCCACTGGCCATGTGGACAGCGCGCCCACGGCGAAAGGCCGGGCTGCCAACACCGCCCGCAGAGCAAGCGCACCCTGCTGGCCGACCCCGTCGCTTGCACCCAGCAGTTGCAGCAGCCACAGCGCGGCGGGGCGGTCAGGCCAGATCTCGACCCGATGGCGGACGGCACATGGCACGCCGGCGTCGCCAACCAGCGCTTGCAGGGTGCCCAGCTGGTCGCGGGTCCGCGCCAGCACGGCGATGCTCGACCAGGCTGCGCCGCGAGCGTGCAGGTCGCGCAGGCGGTCGGACAGGTACAGCCCTTCCATTTGGGCGTGGA
>CAXRHS010000627.1:0-2158 GCA_964230235.1 Myxococcota bacterium | reverse complement strand
CAACCCGTGCACCCTCGACACCTGCGTAGCCGGCGGCAGCGGCCCGACCTGCAGTTCTGCGTTACCCGACCCGAAGTTCTGCGACGACGGCAACGCATGCACCGCTGACAGTTGCGCGATGGGCAAGTGCACCAACCTCGCCATGACCGGCGGCGAGGCATGCAGCGACGGCAACCTCTGTACCGAGAACGACTTCTGCGCCGTCGGCAAGTGTACGGCGGGTCCACCCAAGGTCTGCACCGGTTCAACCCCGTGCAAACCGGTGGCCTGTGACCCGAGCCAGGGCTGCACGAGCCCCACCGACGGCTTACCCGACGGCACGCCTTGCGTGCAGCCAGGCGGCGTGTGCAGCGCGGGCGTGTGCACGCAAGGCTGGGCGACCTTCATCGTCGCGGGCCCCACCCACGCTTGCGCGTGGGGCAACAACGAAACAATCGCGTGCTGGGGGTCCAACAAGACCTTTGCAGTGGGCGCAGCGTCAATTCCCGACCAGGCGACCCCGTCGTTTTCCACGCTGGACAAAGCCCCGATTGCGTCGGTGGCGACTGGCAACGGCTTCACCTGCCGCGCCCACGCTGGCACGGCCAAGCTTTTCTGCCGCGGCAAGAACGACCACGGTCAGCTCGGCGAGCCGGCCAGCGCACCGACGGCAGTCGACTTTGCCATCGGTCTGTTTGTCGAATGGACCCAGGTCGTCGCCGGTGACAACCACGCCTGCGCCCTGACCACCGCAGGCAAAGCCTATTGCTGGGGCGCGGGCGGCGCCGGTCAGATTGGCAAGCTCGGTCAGGTGACCGATTCCGCGGTGCTCCTCGAAGTGAGCTTTCTTGGCAAATTCGAGGCCCTGGCCGCAGGTGGCAACAACACGTGCGGCCTGTCGGCTGGCGAAGCCTACTGCTGGGGCAGCAATGGCGTCGCATGGGGCAACCCGCTTGCCAATCCCAAGTCCGGCGTGCCGGCACCGGTCAAAGTGGCGCAGTCGTTCGTCGCGCTCGCAGTCGGCGAAAATCACGCCTGTGGCCTGACCAAGGTCGGCGGCGACGTCTGGTGTTGGGGCAGCAACGACAGCTTCCAACTGGGTGCCACCGACAAGGCTGCGACCCAAGCCAAGCTGCCGATCTCCAGCCTGCAGAGCGTGGCGGTGGGCGACCAGCACACCTGCGTCGTTTCGACGGCCGGCGCCGTGTCGTGTTTCGGTTCCAATTCGAAGTTGCAGAAGGGGCCGGGTTCCAAGGCGGTTCCCGATGACCCCAACTTTGCGTTCCTGACCAAGGCCAAGGCGGTGTCCGCGGCCGGCAACGCCACCTGCGTGCGCATGGCCAACATGAGCGTTCAGTGCTTTGGCGTTGGCCCCGACGGTGTACCAACGCTGCCGTACACGGTGCCCGGCTCGATGGGCCTCAAGCTTGAGTAGCCCCCAAAGGCTCGTGCAAAATCGATTCGACTTTCCACGTTGGTCCGTTGCTTGCCAAGTGGGTCGCAAGGCCGCGACTTTGCAAGTCGACTCGCCGCTCCGCTCCGCGCTTTTGTCGATCGACTTGTTTTTACACGGGTCCCACGCGCTGGCTCGCCATGCCCGCTTGCCCCAAGCGACCGGGCGCCGGTGCCCGCAAACCCCAGCCGGGTGACTGCGCCATGACGCGCGCGCGTCACCCACCTTGACGCACCGCGTTGAAAACGGCACCGTGCGCGCGCGCCGCCGCGGCTTGCAATCGGCGCAACCCCGCCTTGCCCGCCGATCTGAACCGGACGCCGACCCACGCACACCGCCGACGTCACCGCGATGGGGGCGCCGCAAACCAGCCAAGAGGATTTGATTATGAGCGACAACGTCTACCTCGACAACGACGACCTGCGGTTCTGGATCGAGCACGCCGTCGAATGGGATGTGCTTGTCGATCTCTGCGAGCACGGCGCCAAAGCGGAAGACCGGCCGGCCAGCGTGCGCGATGCCCGCGACACCTATGAGGATATCCTCAAGGAACTCGGCAAGTTCGTTGCCAAGCAGGTCGAGCCGTACGCGCGCAAGATGGACAGCGAAGGCACACGCATGGAGAACGGCGAGGTCATCGCTTCGCCGACCATGGAAAAGGTCTTCAAAGGCCTCAAGAAGATGGATGTTTTTGGCCTGCCAGTGCCACGCGAGCTGGGCGGCCTG
>CAXRHS010000626.1:0-2088 GCA_964230235.1 Myxococcota bacterium | reverse complement strand
CATGCCCGAGACCCGCCCGCTGCCACCCGCTGCGGGGGTCGCGCGCGCGGGCGCTGGACTGCCGCGCGCCACGCCCGGACTCGGCTGCTGGGGCGGATCCGGGGTGCGCATCGGCGCCGGCTGGCGCGGGGCGTTGGCGCTTGAGCCGGTCATGCGCACCTCTTCGCCGGTCTGCGATCGCGCGTAGACGTGCTCGCCGTCGACACGCAGTTGCCCCAACTCCGCCGGGCCGCCGCGGCCCTGCAGTTCGCGCACCAGCGCCGCGAAGTTCAGTCGCAAAAGCGCGGCAAACGGGTCCACGCCGCCCGACGGCGCGGCCGAACTGGTCGCGGTCGCCGGCACGCCGGCCTGCGCGCGCGCCAGCAACGCGGCGGTCATCAGCGCCAGCACGTCGGCCGGCAGGTGTCGCAGGCGCTCCCAGATGTCCGACAGCGACGATCCGGCCGTCTGGTATTCCTGGTGGGTGCTGCCCGAGAGTTCGGCCCGCTCGGTCTTGCAGTCGATGACCACCGCATTGCGGAAACTGACGTTGGTCAAGTTCGACTCGCGCAGGTCGACGTTGATGAGCACCGCGTTTGCAAAGTTGGCGCGGAAAAGGTTGGCGCCGCGCAGGTTGACGTTGCACAGCACCGCGCCCGACAGGTTGACGTTGTCGAGCACCGCTCCGCCCTGGCGCGCGTCGGCAAAGCTGGTGTTGAGCAGCATCGCCTCGCCCAGCGTGGCGTGGTTGAGGTCGGACTGCGCAAAATCGCAGCCGACCACCAACGCCCGGCCGAAATTGGCGTTGGTCAACGGCGTCTCGACAAAACGCGAGTCAAAGAGCCGCGCCGCTGGCCAGTGCAGTTCCTGGCCGTGGCCGTTGGCGATCTCGCAATTGTGCAATTCCGCGCGATCGAAGCGACTGCCGCGCAACAGCACACCGCGCGCCTGCCAGCGGTTGGCGTGCCAGCCCGCCGCGTGCACGCCGATCATCTTGGTGCCCGTCATGCGCACGTGGTTCAGGCGCACCGCGGGCGCGTCGACTGGCGGCAGGTCCACCGGGCCGATCTCGCAGCGTTCGAGCACACCGCCTTGCAGGGCGCTGCGCAATTCAGAGGCATTGGAAATGGAATGCAGGTCGCTCATGGCAGTAAGCCTAGCCGGAACCGGCTGCGGCGAAAAGGGCGGCCGGCCTGTGTGCGCGCCGCCGCATTTCTGGCACACTGCGCTCCCCGGGGCGAGCAGCGTCCGCGGCTCCGTCTTCCAACTCCGCTTTTTCTTTCGACAAAATGTCCATGCGCCGCGCATCGCGACCCGCCGTCGAGGCCCTCATCGGTCAGGTCATCGACGGCGAGTTTGAAATCCTGGACGCCCTGGGCGCCGGCAGCCATGCCGACGTGTTCCTGGCGCGCCAGCGCTCGGTTGGGGGCCGGCGCCTGGCGATCAAGATGCTGTCGTACCTGTACCTGTCGCTGCCGGAGGCCGACGGTCGGCGCGCGGCCGCCGCGATGCTGCGCGAGGCCGAGTTGCTCGGCCACCTGCAGTCGTCTTGCTTCGTCAAGGTTTACCGCACCGGCTTTACCCCCGATCGGCGGCCGTACATCGCGATGGAACTGGCTGAAGGGCCGACGTTGCAACAGGTCATGGCCGCCAAGCCGCCGTGGGAGCCCGCGCAAATGGTGGTGGTATTGCGCCAGTGGGCCGAAGGTCTGGCCGAACTGCACACCCGCGGCTGGGTCCACCGCGACGTCACGCCCGCCAACTGCGTGGTCGGTGAGTCGATCCTGCACGGCGTGCGCGTGCAAACCTACGATCTAGGCCCCGCCAGCGCGCTGGCCGACCGACCGGACCGCTTTGCGGTGGGCTGGGAAAAAGAGCGTCCGCCCGGCACGCCGGCCTACATGAGCCCGGAGCAGGCGCTCGGCAACGTCGTCGATTGTCGCGCCGATCTGTTTTCGTTGGCGCTGATTGCGTTCGAGTGGCTGGCGGGAGCGCGCGCGGTGCCGGCCGACGCCACCCGCGCCAGCCTGGTGCTGGAGTATCTGCGCGGCGATGGGCCGATTCCGCATAAGCCGCTGCGGCAATTCCGCCAGGACATTCCGCGCGCAG
>CAXRHS010000625.1:0-10736 GCA_964230235.1 Myxococcota bacterium | reverse complement strand
GAACACCCGCAAGACCGCCGAAGACAGTGCGGAGCGCACGGCCACGCCGGCCGAAGTCGTCGAGCGCATTGTCGAAAAAGAAGTGGTGCGCGAGGTGTTCAAGCCGCTGCGCAAGAAGCTGCCCGACGAGCGGCAAGCGCTAACCCACAAGTTCTCGATCGCGGGCCACGAAGGCTACATCACGGTCGGCATGTACGAAGATGGCGCCCCGGGCGAGGTGTTCATCACCATGGCCAAAGAGGGCAGCACGCTCTCGGGCCTGCTCGACGCGTTCGCGACCGCGATTTCGCTGGCTTTGCAATACGGCGTGCCGCTGCAGGTGCTGGCCGACAAGTTCACGGCGACCCGCTTTGAGCCGTCCGGGTTCACCGGCAACCGCGACATCCCGATGGCCAAGTCGATCACCGACTACATTTTCCGCTGGTTGTCGCTCAAGTTCCTGCTGCAAGGCGATGCCCAGGTCGAGACCAGCGAACTTGCGCACGCGCTGCCCACCGGCCCGGTCGGTCAGGGTTCGACCGGCGTGGCGATCAAGGTCAAGGTGATGCCGGATCTTGTGCGCACCACGGGCGTCGCCGATGGCGGCCGGCCGACCCAGCCGCTGCCGGCGGGCCTTTCTCCGGACCGCCTGTATCAGGCCCGTGCCGACGCGCCGCTGTGCTCGCAGTGCGGCCGCATGATGACGCCGGCCGGCAAGTGCTACCGCTGCGATTGCGGGGCGACTTCGGGCGGTTGTTCGTAGGCGACGCCATCGCGTCGGTGCAGCCAGTCTCGATCCCCTCGACCCGCCTGCCTGGCCACGCAAAACCGGCCCTGCAGCCGGCCAGGTCACCCTGGTCGGTCGGCGCCGTCAGCGTGCGGGTTCGATGAGACTTGGTGCGTAGTCCTGCGGCGCGCCGTAGCCCAAGAGGTTGAGCAGCGTGGCCGCGACATTGGCCAAACCGGCCTGCGGCACATCGCTGCGCAAGGTCCAGGGCGCTGGCGAGCGGCTGTCGCAAATGGACAGCGGCACCGGCGCCAGGGTGTGCGAGGTCTTGGGCTGCACGCTGCCATCGGCGCGCAGGATCGGCCGGCCCTTGCCATCGCGCATCCACATGTCGTCGGCATTGCCGTGGTCGGCCGTGACCACCAAGATGCCACCGCGGGCCAGCACCGCCGCGCGCAGGCGCCCCACTTGGGCGTCGACGGTCTCTACCGCAGACACCGTGGCCGCCAGGTCGCCGGTGTGGCCGACCATGTCGCCATTGGCAAGGTTGCAGCGCAGGAACGCAAAGCCGGGCCGGTCGTCGAGCGCAGACAGCAGCAGATCGGCGATCTCTTTGGCTTTCATCGCAGGCGCCCGGTCGAACGACACCCGGTCGGACGGCACTTCGGCATAGCGCTCCAACTCTGGGGCGAGCACGCCGCTCTTGTTGCCGTTCCAAAAATAGGTCACGTGACCGTATTTTTGGGTCTCGCTGACCGCAAAGGAGCGCAGACCCAGGTGTGCGAGGAATTCGCCCAGGGTGCGATCGATGGCCGGTGGCTCGACCAGAAAGCGCGCGGGCAGCTTGAGGTCGCCGTCGTACTGCATCATGCCCGCGTAGCGCACCTGGGGCCGGCGGCCGCGGTCAAAGCCGTCGAAATCGCTGCCCTGGTCAAACGCCTTGGAGAGCTCGATCGCGCGGTCGCCGCGAAAGTTCCACAGCACGAACGCGTCGCCGTCCTGCACCGGACCGATGGGGCCATTGTCATCCGCGATGACAAAGCCGCCGAGCGTCTGGTCTGACTGGCCGCCTGGTCGAGCGCGCAAGGTCAACAGTGCGGACTGCACGCTCGGAAACGACTCGCCTTGACCATGCACGTGCAACTGCCAACCGCGCGCGACCATCGGCCAGTCCGCTTCGTAGCGGTCCATGGTGATGGCCATGCGACCGCCGCCGGACGCGATCGCCGCGTCGCAG
Source organism: Myxococcota bacterium (assembly GCA_964230235.1). Lineage (GTDB taxonomy): Bacteria > Myxococcota_A > UBA9042 > UBA9042 > UBA9042 > SXRM01. The sequence goes on along the minus strand of CAXRHS010000625.1, from coordinate 8,793 downwards.
CCCAGGCTGCGCACGTCAGCGCACACGGACTGCAACCCCTCGACGTAGCGCTCAAAGCTCGGGTCCTGCACGTCGCGCCCGTCGGCGAGGGTGTGCAAACGGACCCGGCGAACGCCGTCGCTGGCCGCGCGGCGCACAAGCGCGTGCACGTGGTCGACGTGGGCGTGGACGTTGCCGTCGCTCAGCAAGCCGCACAGGTGCAAAGTGCCGCCGGCGCGCAAGGGGTCGACCAACCACCGCCAGGTGTCGCCGGCGAAAAGCCGACCGGACCCGATCGCCTGGTTGACCAGCGCGGCGCCTTGCTCAAACACCCGGCCGGCACCCAAGGCGTTGTGGCCGACCTCGCTGTTGCCCATGTCGGCGTCGCTTGGCAGACCGACGGCGGTACCGTGGGCGCGCAGTGTGCGGGTCGGGCTGCCCTGCCACAAGGCGTCCAGGTGCGGCGTGGTCGCCAGGTGGACGGCGTCACCGCCGTCCTTTGGGCCAAAACCGACGCCGTCCAGAATCACCAGCACCACAGGGCCCTGCGGCGCGGGCAGGCCAAGGTGGCGCGGCAGGGTCTCCACGTTCATGCCAACTCCGGATGATCAAAGTCGATAGCCAAACCCGAGCTCGACGCCGAGCGGCCGGTTGAGACGATCGGTGCCGTCGAGCGGCAAGAAGTAGTTGGACAGCGACACCCGCGCCGCCAGCAAGAAGTCGCGGCCCAGGTGCAATTGCCCGCCGACTGCGGCGTGGGCGCCGACCAGAACCTGCGATTCCAGGTTGAGCAGGCTGCCGCGATCGCACAGGCGATGCTCGGTGCCAAACAGCTTGCAGTCCGGGTCGACCGAAGTGACGAAACTGCCGAGCAGGTGGGCGTCGATCCCCAGGTTGGCAAAGTAGCGCAAGGGGCCGCTGCGGCCCGCCGCGCCGAGCCCGGTGACCAGGCGCACGGAGTTGAAGGATCGCAACAGGTCGCGATAAGGGTCCGGCAGGCTGGTAAACAGGCCCACCCGACCGAACCAGTGCAGGTTCTGGCGCAGCACCACGTCGGCGCCACCGGCAAAGCCCAAGCTCTGAAAATCGCGGCGGGTCGGCTGCCGCAAGAACGGCGCCCATGACACCGCCATGTCGGTCCAAACCCGCAGCGGACTCGGGGCAGCAACCGCTGTGGCGTCAATCGGCACGCACGCCAACCACCGGGACAAGAACGGCTCCAGGCGCGCGTCGATCTGGTCGAGGGGCAGGTGCGCTTCGGCCTCGACCAGGCGCTTGTGGGCTGAATAGACCGCGATCGACACCACGGGGCCGCGCTCGCTCTTGCGCAGCGACGTCAGCACCAACCATCCGACGCCGAGCCGGCGCGCTAGACCTGCCATGCGTTGATTGTCGCCATAGGGCCGCAACGGGTCGACCGTGCTCAACAAATCGGTCAAGGCACCCTGCAGCGCATTGGCGGCAGCCGGCGGAAAGAAATCGCGTCGAAACCGCCGGTCCGGCTGTTGGGCAAAACCTGCCTTGATGGCCACGTGACCTTCGGCTGGCCGGCCGCTGTCGACCAGGGCGACGCCAAGCATGAACTGCGCATCTGCGCTCGATTTGGGGTCGAATACATCGGTGAATGCATCTGCGAATTCGCGGCATGCGGCGGCGAGTTTTTCCACCGCCCGCGCGGACGACAGGCCGAGGTACAGTTCCAAGCCCATCCGATAAGCGGCCTGCGCGGCCTGCACACGGCCAGTCGCTTGCGGTGCCCCGATCAGCGCCTGTCGCGCGCCCTCCGGCGCCACGACCTCGACGTAGGTCGACGCACGCAATGCGGCAACGACGGCGTCCTGCACCGCCAATGCGGGCAAATCGCGCGCGGGTGCGGCTTCGGGCGCAAACAGCTCGCCGGGCTGAACCAGGTAGGCCTTGACTGGCAGCACGGCCACCGTGCGGGGATGCTTGGCGGCATCGGGGACATCGGAACCGGTGAGAACCACAGGACGACCGGCGGGCTGCTGGCCGAGCGAACGAGCGGGCACGCCGACCCAGGTCGCCGCCAAAAGGCAAGCGCAAATCCGCACCACCAGCGCGGTCATTGGCCGCTGGCGGTGTTGCCGGCCGGCAACGGCAACGGGCAATGCAGATCGGCCTCGGCAATATCGCCAGGGCCGCCTGTCTGCTCAAGATCAACGGTGGTGGTGCGCTTGTGCAGCGGCGAGCCCGGTTCGTCGACAACCAGGATCAGCTGCGCGCCCAGGCTGGTGCGCCGCAGCGTGCCGCGGGTGCGCACGCCGATGCGATCCGAAGCGCCAGGCAGGCAACCCAGCAGGGTAAAGGCGGCCTGCGCCGTCGATCCATCTACCCGACCGGCGTGCAGCAGCGCACAGCCGCACTGGCGGTCGGGCGGGTTGGGGTTGCGGGCGCGCAGCCAGATGTCGCCGCTAAAGAAGCGCATGACGCCCGCGACGTCGGGGCCGTATTCGCCGATGACCAATTCCAGCGCGACCGGCTGGCCATCGCCGCCGTGCAGCAGATTGCCATAGGGTTCGCCCAATTGCGCAACCCCACGCCAGGTCCCGCCCAGATCGGCCTCGCCGGCACAGGCCGCAAGCATCGCGACCGCCGCAATCCAGGCGACCTCGGCAACCCGGCGGAGCGGACGGCTGCAGCACATGGCTTGGGCGGCCCTTGTGCGACCAACCGCTATTCGAGCGGAGCGCACACGACCTGAAAGTTGTCGATGTAGATGCCGGCACCGCCGCGGATGCCGACCGAGACCATGCCGGGCGGACAGATGGCCTCAAAAGGCGTGCCGCCGACGCCACCAACGGTCGACAGGTTGACGTGGTTCTTGCCGACTTTGACTTTGAGCTTGCGCTTTTGCAGCTCGTCCAATGCGTCTTGCAGCAGCTTGGCGGTGAAGTTGCCCAACCGGTCCGCATTGGCCGCTTTTTCGGCCTCGTAGGCAAAGCCGGCTTTCTCCGCGTACGGCACGATGCGCTTGCCCTCGCCGCCGCCCGCCAGGTTGGGTTCGTTCGACAAGGCCTCGCCGGACAGCGATTCGGCCAGGATCTCGCCGATGCCGGGCATGGTGATGACAATGACGGCGCTTTTTGGGTCAAGGTCTTTGGGCAGTGCGGATTGGCGGCCAAGCGAAAGCGCATAGTGGCCGTTGTCGACGGCTACCCAGTGCTTTTCTTTCCAAAATGCGCGCTTGTTTTTCGCCTTGCGCAGCTCGAAGTGCATCTGAAAGATGCCGGCCACCGGCTTGTTGTCGTCGTCCTTGAGCGTGCTCTGGTAGCTCAACACGGTGCGGGTGTCCGCCTTGCGAGAGGGCTCGCCGGCCGACGCTGGTGCAGCCGCAAGCACAAGGCAGGCACCGCCAACCGTGGCCAGTGAACGAAAAAACCAGCGAGAAAATCCCATCATGGGCAGACTCCAACGGCCTGGGCCGGGCGGCAAGCCTACACGGGTGGGCGGCACGCTTTCAATCGTCGCCGCAGCCCTCTGAAACAACTACTGTTTTCCAACTCCACCGTCGAGCCACACCCACAGCGCGTCGCCGGAACGGCGGACATCGGTCGCCACCGAGCCCGGCGGCAGCAGCAGCGAAAGCGGCAACACCGGATCGGGTGCAAACATGCCCTGCAAGGCTGCGCGCACCACCGCGTCCAGCGCCGCGGCCTGGGCCACGACCGCGCCGCCGGCAATCGGACTGGACACCACCGCACTATCCATGCCACCGGACTCAAAGTGCAGGGCGAGCTGGCCAGAGCCCGTCACGAGGGGCCGCAGCACACCGTGCACGCGGCCGCGAACGGTAAGCACGACGGCCGCCACGCCGCCGACGCGACCCGCAATCTCCAGGGTGGCGTCGGCCAACTGCCACGAGACGGCGGGTCCGGCGGACGTATCCACGATTTCGACGATGGGCGCGGCGTGCGGCAACAAGCGAGCCTGCGGCGGGGCGTCATCGACCCAGCCCGCCAGCTCTGGCACCACCGCTGTCGCCCACTGCAGCGGCACCGTCTGCAAGGCAGCCACCGCGCCGGACCGGCAAAATGCGCCCGCGCGCGCAGTTGACCACGCCAACCGCACCAGCGCTGTCTGGTGCAGAACCAGTGCCCGCCGCACCACCGCCTTGGTCGCGGGCGCCGGCGCTGGCGCCAACGACTCGATGACCGCCAACGGCGGTCCCGCCACATCGGGAGCGCACGGGTCACGGGAAGCCGTCGTCGCAACCGACAAGGAAAATGTGGCGTACTTGGCGCCAAGCGTGGCGGGCGTAGAGCCGGTCGCACCGTCGTAGATGGCCTGAACCTGCACGGCGCCCGGACCAACGCCAGGCGACCACTGTCCGCCGACCGCCAGGCCAGCCGGGGCGACCGCGCGCAGGATTTGCAGACCGGCATCGCTGATGCGGGCAATCCACGCGGTCTGGATCGCGGCATGGACGGCGGCCTCGACTTGTGCGGCGCCGCCAGCCGGCAGGGGCAGCAGACACGGTTCTGCTTGTGCAAGCTTGCCGATCTGCACCTTGAGTTCGGGCGCGGCAGCCAGCAGCGCCTGCGAAGCGCCCGAAGCGGCGCGCACCACCCGCAGTCGCACTCGCGCGGCGGCACCTTGCACCGGGTATTGCAGCGCGCAAGCCGGCTCGCCGACCCGACCGACCGACAGCGCGAGCACAAACGAGCCGCTTGCCACGTCGACTTGCAGCTCGCCGGGCGCGGCCCAAGCGACGGTGACCGCACCAACCGGCAAAGTGCCAGCGAAGGCGCCGAGCAAGAACTCGCCACCCGCAATGGGCGTCGGCGCCGCCGCCAGGTTGATGTTGGTGCCGGAAAGGGAGCGCAGCGTCTCTGCCAGCTGCGGCAGGTCGCCGTGATCGACCGCGATGCGCAAGGCGTTGTGCTGATGGGCTTCTTCGGGCAGCGGCGCCGGCAATGGCACAAAGCTGCCGCACGCACACACGGCGAGGCACCCCAAGAGGCCAAGGCGCGCAGTCGCCATCATGGCCACGCCCCCGGTCCGACCGACGCCGTCATCAGCCGAGCGCTGGACAAGGCCCGACCACGGCCAACTTCGATCCAGGCCAGGTGCGCGCCGCCGTCCGGGTCGACCGCCAAGGTCGGCCACAGTTGCAGGTTGTGGCCGGCGTCCAAAGCCAGGGACTGCACAGGCGGCGCAAATGTGCCGGTCTGCCGCTGCAAAAGCACGCTGGACCGCCACGTTGAGCCATTGAACCACGCCACCGCTGCGCGACCGTCCGGGCGCAGCGCCATGGCCAAAGCAGTGCCAGCCCACTGCGCCACGGTGGTGCCCGCTGGACCGGCCGCAAGACTGGCGACCACCGTCTGCGCCTGCACTTTGGCGCCAGCAACGCGCGCCAGGCGCAACTCGCCCCGACTAGCGTCGCGCCACGCCACCACCAGCGCCCCGTCCGAAGCCAGCGCCACTGCAGAAGGGTCGCCTGCGTCGCCGTCGTCCTGACCGGTCGCGACGTCCACCCCAGCGATGCGCTGGGTACCCCACGTGCCCGCATTGCGCACGGCCAGCACCAGATCGCCGTAGGTTGCGTCATAGAGCGCCAACGCAACGCCACCCGAAAGCGCCACCAACGACAGACTGCGCCCAAACTGGGTCGGCGGCGCCGATCCCTTGCGCGGGCCAGCCGGCACCGGCAGCGGGTCCACGTGCCAAGCGCCTTCACTGTCGCGCTCGACCACGATCGGCAGGCCAGTACTGGCACGACGCACGGCCACGATCGGCCGGTCTTCGCCGGTTGCCAAGGCAATCGGCGCGGCGACCGCGCCCACCACCTTGGTGTCCAAGGCGACCGGCTGCCAACCCGACGCGGTGGAGCGGGCCAGTTGCAGCGCGTCGTCGCCCGGCCGAATCCACGCGAGGTGCACGCTGCCGTCAGCGCCCACTGCGGCGGCCACGTCGCGGCCCATCGGCGGGTCGGCAGCCTTGGCGGCGGGACCGGCGACAAAGGACGTGGCCTTGCCATCGAAAGTGGCCAGACTTTGCCGTTCGGGCCAGTAGCCAACGGCGAGCGCGCGGCCCGGTGAGGGCGCAACCAGCGCAAAACGCCCAAAGAAGCGCGGCGTGGCACCGACCACGGCGTCGGTCGGTTTGCATTGCCCGGTCTGGGGGTCGCACACATAACCAACCGGACATGCGCCGACCTCGCACACTGTTGCCGGCTGGGAACAGCCGACAGCGACCGCGACCGCGCCACCCACCGTCGCCGCAAGGGCACGCGAGGCAACGCTACCAACCCAAGTAACCCTAGCCATGCAGTTGCCGGTGCCACATGCGGATGAACTCCGCGGCCGTATCGTAGCGAGGAAACGGTGGCCCCGGCCACACGGGCTGCTGCGGCAGCTGAAAAGCGCCGCCCGCGGCCAGAGACTCGGCGAGTCGTGCGAATGCGAGGCTTGGCGGCACATCTGGCAAAAGGCGCACCAGGTCCTCGCGGGCGGGGTGCAAGCGCACGGCATGGGCGGCGCGCTCGCGGCTGCCGGTGTCGGACACGACGTCGATCCAACTCTCAGCGGTGGCCCCCGGATGGTTGCTGTGCAGGATCAAGCCGACGGCGACCGCACGTACCTGCGCAGGGTCCAGGCGCAGCCACTCTTCGTTTATCAGTGCCAGCAGCACCCCATCTGCTGCCCGGTCGATGCGCTCGGCGAGGCGGACTTGCGGCACAGTCGGATCGGTGTGGGCGACGTCTGGCTGCAACTGTGGCATTGCGCGACCAGGCGCGTAGGCGACCGTCGATTCGTCGTAGGGCGATGCCTGTGCGGCAAGCGGCGGGGGCGCTTCAGGTGCGCGGGCCGCAACAGGCGGCGCGACGATGTCCGTGTCCCGCTCTACCGTTGGCGGGGGCGGCAGGGCAGCGAGCAGCGCATCGAGGTCAAATGCGCCTGGCGGCTGCAGCAAGTCGCTGGCGTCGGGCGCGTGGGCGGGCGGCGCAGGCGTAGCGAGCGCAGGGACCGCAGCAAGCGGAGAAGCGAAGCCGGTGCCCTGACCGGCGAATTCGATGGCCGCGGGCGCCGTGAAGTCAAACACCAGCGGTGCGGCAGCTGCCGGCGCGGGCGCCGCTTCTGCAGCCGGTGAGGCCAGCGGCGTCCCCGGCGCAGACGACGGAGCGAAAGCCACGATCCCGGTTTCTGACTTCGCGCTTTGGGTGGCCCCGCGCTTGCGCAGCGCAATCTGAGGCTCGGCCAGCGGATCCGGCCCGACAACGGCCCACGCCGCATCGGGTGCCGCCGCGGTGGCTTGATCGACCGGTGGCAGGTCGGCGGCGGGGTCGGCAACGGGGGCCGCCACACTCTGTTGGCTGGCGCGCGCGGCCGGCACAGTGGCGCGGCGGTCGAACGGGTCGAGAGCCACTGCAGCAGGTGGAGGCACCGCTGCAGCCACGGCGGCCGGACTCGGCATCGCCAAGCCGCGGTAACGCAATACGCCCGCCGCGACCGCGCCGACCAGGAAGCTGACCAGTTCGGCAAGGACCAGCGGCCGATCGACGTCGCCGAGCCACAGCGAAATCGCGCGCGCCAACAGCCACCACACGGCGACTGCCCACGCCGGCGCTTCCGCTTGCTTGGGCAGCGGGGTCAGAATCAGGAACTTGACCGGCCGGGTGGTGAATGTGACCACGAAGACAGCCAGCAGCGCGGCAAGGTAGCCTTGCCCGCCCGACCAGCCGTCGCTGGCTTCGCCCGCTGCCGACCGCCAGACCAACGCCGACACGGCGGTGGCCACCGCCAGACCTGCCGCGAACCGGGCGCGGCCAAAGTGGTCCTCGACGAAGGAGCCGACCACCAGCACCAAAAGCAGCAAGCCGGCAATGGCGCCGAGCGGATTGGTCCAGGCGAACGGGTGCAGCAACCAGGCCAACTGCGGCGTCGGGTGACCGGCCGGCTGCAGCGCAAACCGCATGTGGTGACCGGTCTGGATGACTTCCGTTGCCTTGTTGCAGCGACGTTCAAATTCTGCGGACGCGGCAATGCGGATGTGGTCGGTGTCGGCAACGCGGGTCAGGTGCGGCAGACACCCTTCGGGGATCATTTCGTCCGTGTGTGCTTCGGCATACGCCTGGACTTGCTGTTGCGCCTGGCCGACCGCGGCGTCGGGCGCAAGCCACACCAGCGCGGTCAGCACCAGCGAGGCGGCCGCTACGCCCAGCGACACCACTGGCCAACCGGAAACGCGGGCATCGGCGACGCCTAAAGGAATCACGCGGCGGCCTCAAGATTCGCACACGGACAAAGCCATCGCCTTGCCAGCGTGCGGTGCAGTGAGCCACCTCGAAAGGGCTGGGGCGTGCGTAGCGCCAAGAGCCCGTGCAAGATCACGTCGATCGCCAGGAGCGCGGGGCGGAGCAGCGAGTCGGCCTGCAAAGTCGAGGGCTTGCGACCCACGTCGCAGGCAGTGGCCACACGTGGAAAATCGAGCAGGTTCTGCACGGGCCCTCAAACGCAGTCCTGAACCACCGCGCGGGCACGGCGAGGCCGGGGTTCAGCCATGCGCCAGCGCGGCCTTGTTGCGGGCCACATCGGCGGCGGCGTGGGCGGTGCCGTCGACAATGACGCCGTCCGCAATATAGACGACCCGGCGGGCAGGCTCCATCACCCGCGGGTCGTGGGTCGAAAACAGAAAGGTGGTGCCGTGGTCGCGGTTGAGCGCAAGCATCAGGTCGATGATCTGCTTGGAAGTCGTGGAATCCAGGTTGGCGGTCGGCTCGTCGGCCAGCACCAGCTGCGGCTGGGTGACCAGCGCCCGTGCGATCGCCACCCGCTGACGCTGCCCGCCCGA
>CAXRHS010000624.1:0-5175 GCA_964230235.1 Myxococcota bacterium | reverse complement strand
CACGCGGCTTGCTGCCGTGGTTCAAGTCCCTGTTTGGCTTTGGCGCGGCAGAGGCGCAAGAGCCCGAGCCGACGGTCGCGCCGGCGCCCGCGCTGGCAGCGCCTGCCGCCGGCCAGACCGGCGGCGTGGCCGGCCAGACCCTGGTGGATCCGCGCAATCGCCGCGATCGCGCCGACCGCCAGGACCACGCCGAGCGGCCCCGCCACGATCGCCACGATCGCCACGATCGCCATGACCGCCACGATCGACCGAACCGCCACGAATCCGGCGAGCCGCGGCCTGACGCCGCTACCGGCGCGGCGGGAGGCAGCACTGGTGCTGGCCGGTCGGAGGGAGGCCCCGGGCGGGCCGACAGACCGGAGCGGGCCGACCGCGATCGACCGCGCGATCGGCACCGCGATCGCCACCCCCGCAGCGGTGCAGTCGAGGTCGCGCCGCCTGCCGGTGCCGCCGCAGCGCCGCCGCCGCCGGCCGTTGCGGCAACGCCCGCGCCCGCGCCGGTTCCCGCCCCAACCGACGAAGTCGCTGAAACGGCTGCCGCCAGCGCGGAGGCCACGGCGGCGGATGCTGGCAAGCGGCGGCGCCGCCGTCGGCGCCGCAGCGGCGAGCGCGGCGAAGGGCTGTCCGCGGGCGCCGCGCCGTTGAGCGACGAGGGCGACGACGACAGCGACAGTGGCACCGAAGCCGACGCCGAGGTCGAGAGCGCGGCCGGCGCCGAAGTGGTTGCTGGCACGGCAGATACATCGCAAGCCTTGCCGGCGATCGCGGCTGAACCCGCCGTCGAGGCGGAGGCTGTCGCCATGCCTGATGGGATCGCGGACGAACCGACAGCGCAGCCGACCGTCGACGAAGCGGCCGTGGACGCCAAAGCGCTGATGCAAGAAGAGAGTGCCAAGCTGATGGCGGAGGCCAGGCCGGCCAACGAAGCGGCCAGCCCGGCAGTCGACGCCGCGCGACCGGCCGCCAACAAGCGCTTCGTCATCGATCTGCGGACACCGCGCTAAGCGAAGCCGTACGCCGTGGCTGCAGTGCCCGCACACGAGCCCATTGCGCCGACGCCCACCGGGCACCTGGTGGTCGTCGTCGATGACGATGCCGCCAACGCCGCCAGCGTGCACAAGATCCTGGTGCGCGAAGGCCTGCGCTGCGAGATCGCCGCAGATGGCAACAAGGCCCTGCAATTGCTGCGCCGCGAGCGGGTAGCGGTGCTGCTGACCGACCTGATGATGCCGCAGATCGACGGCTTCTCGCTGCTGCACGCGGTCGCCCATACCAGCCCAGCGACGGCGGTGGTGGTGATGACCGCCTACGGCACCGTCGAGACGGCGGTCGAGGCAATGAAGCAGGGCGCCTACGACTTCTTGACCAAGCCGCTGCGGCGCGCCGAAGTGGTGCGCGCGGTGACGCGAGCGCTCGAGCGCGCGAGCTTGCGGCGAGAAAACGAGGAGTTGCGCGACGAACTGGCGCGGGCCGGCCGCGGCCGCGAGGTGCTCGGCAAAAGTGCACCGCTGCGGCGCGCGGTCGACCTGATGGAGCAAGTGGCGCCCGCCCGCACCACCGTGCTTTTGACCGGCGAATCGGGCACCGGCAAGGAAGTGTTTGCGCGGGCCCTGCACCGGCTGAGCGGCCGGCCGGGCGCCTTCGTGGCGGTCAATTGTGCCGCCATTCCCGAAACGTTGATGGAGTCGGAGTTGTTTGGCCATGAGCGCGGCGCGTTCACCGGCGCGGTCACCACGACCCAGGGCAAGTTCCACCTTGCCCATGAGGGCACGCTTTTGCTCGACGAGATCGCGGAACTGCCGCCAGGCCTGCAAGCCAAATTGCTGCGGGTGCTGCAAGAGGGCGAGGTCCAGCGCATCGGCGCACCGCACCCGCAGCGGGTCGACGTCCGGGTCGTCGCTGCCACCAACCGCGACCTGGAAGCAGAGTTGCAAGCCGGCCGTTTTCGGACCGACCTGTACTACCGACTTGCCGTTATCGCCATCGAACTGCCACCCCTGCGCGAACGCGGCGACGACATCGCGGTGCTGGCCCACCACTTTGCGCGACGGTTTGCGGCCCAGAACGGCAAGGGCGCGCCGCACATTGCGACCGAGGCCCTGACGGCGCTGCAGGCCTACCCGTGGCCGGGCAACGTGCGCGAACTCGAAAACGCCATCGAGCGCGCGGTGGTGCTGGCGCGCGGCGACGCCATCGAACTGCGCGATCTGCCCGACCGGGTCGGCCGGGTCGAGGCGGGGGCGCGCGAACTGCGCTTTGCGGTGGGCACGCCGCTCGAAGAGATGGAACGCGCCGCGATTGCCGAAACGTTGCGGCTGACCGATGGCGACAAACGCCGCGCGGCGCTGCTGCTCGGCATCGGCGTGCGGACGCTGTACCGGCGCCTGGACGAGATGGCCGAAGCGCAACCAACCAGCGGTGCGGGAGAAGGGGACGATGCAGGCGAGCCGTGAGCTGAGTGCCGACGCGCTGGGTCGGCCGATTCTTCCCGAAAAGCAATGGACTGCAGCGCCGACCGATCTTGCCGAGGCCGTTCAAGCGGGCGATGCCGGGCTTGCCGCCGCGGCAGCGGCCGACGCCGTGCGCAGCGGACTGCCGGACGCGCAGCTTGCCCTGGTGGTCGCCAACCGCCTGGCGCAGGTTCTGGCCGTGGGCGGTGCCGCGGCGCCGGCGCTGTGGACGGCGTGTGATCTCGCCGCGCTGGCCGCGACGGCCGAGCCGGATCAGCGAGGGCCGGCGTGGGCTGCGACGCTGGCGACGGTCGCGCAATTGCCGGTTGCGCCGGCGTTTGGCGCGCCATCCAAAGCCGCCGATCCGCCGACGGCGCAGGCGCTGGTCGAGGCGGCATGCTGGCACGCCGGCGATCTCGGGGTTGCCGCGACAACCGCCCACAAAGTCACGGAGCTGGATCGGCTCGCGCCGGGGAGCGCGCTTTTGCCGGCGCTTGGGCGCTGGCTGGCGACGCGCCGCGACAGCCTCGCGACCACCGCGGCGCATCTGCAACGTCAGCAATCGTGGCGCGGGCAGCTGGCGGCGATCGGCGCGCAACCGGCCGACGCGGCCAAGGCGCGCGCGTTCGTCGAACCCAAGTTTCGCGCGCACCTGACCGATGGCGGAGTCGCCGGCGCGCTGCGGGCGATGCGGCGCGGCGCCGAAGTTGGCGTTCCGCAAGAGTTGCTTTGCCAGTCGCTGCTGCTTGCGGCCGCCGAGCGGCTGAGGCGCTGCGACGACGATCGCCTGCACCAGACCGGCGCTAGGGAACGCCGCGCCGACCTGGAGGCCGTGTTCGCGCTCTGTGACACCGTGCGCCAGTCGCGCGGCCGGGTGTCTGGCGCGGCGTGGATCGATCTTTTGCTTTGTGCGACCGCCCTGGTCGCGGGCCACGCCGGGCTCGACCGAGCCCCCGACGAGCGACCAGACCTGCCGGCCCCTGCGGCGCTGCACCAGACCTGGGACCACGGCCCAGAGATCGCCAAGGTGGTCGGGCAGTTGCAACTGCGCCGGGCCGACGGCGCGATTGCGGTGCTGCGCGCCTACTTGCTGCTCGGTCTGCCCGAACAACCACTGGTGGCGCTGCTGCGCGACGCGGTGGCCGACGACTGGCGCGGCGGCGACGCCGACCAGGGTCTGGCGGTGGCGACCTTGCGGGCTGGCATCGACGCATTTTGTGCGCTCGGCGGCCACCCGCACCGCGAATTGGTGCTGGCCGCGGCGATAGCCAGCGTGTGCGCAGTCGACCGTCCAGCCTCCGCCGCACTGGCTGGACGGCGGGCTGGGCAGCAACGACCTCTTGGGCTTGCCCCACTGTCGCTGGCGGCTGCGGACTGACCGCACCGGTCCACGGCACCGACGCTGGCGCGCGGATGACCTGCGGCGCGTCGTGTCGGTTGCATGAACCGCCCACTCGCGCCCGGCGCACCGGCCAGGACGGGGGCCGACCGTGTGGCAAGCAAGTACCGCAGATTGCGGCCGCGCGCGACCAAGCGCGAGACGGACTTTGCTCTTTCACACCCTGTGTGCTCTTGTTAGGCTAGCGACTCCGCCTACCGGGCGGCGCTTGGGGGTCCATCGTGCTTGGGCGACGCCATTGGACAGCAACGCTAGGGCCATGCTTGGCGGTGCTGGGACCTTGCATGGCCGTTTTGGGAGCGTGCAGCGATCCCGCCCCGCCAGCCGCAGCCGCCGCCGATGGCGCGACCGGCGAGACGGCCACCGTAGCCAGCCTCGACGCTGCGCAAACGGAAGTGGCAGCGACCGCCGACACCGCGGCCGAGGCGACTGTTGAACCAGAAGTCGCCGTGACCGCCGATCTTGGGGCAGAGGTCGCGGCGGAAACAGTTGCCGACGCCGTTTTGGACGCCAGCGCCGAGACCGGCGCAAGCCAAGACAGTGTGACCGATGCGGTGGTCGATGCCGCGCAAGCCTCGCCGACCGACGCCTCTGGTGACAGCCAGGATGCCGCCGTGGACGCGGTGACCTGCAAGCCCGCGTCGACGTCGTGCGACGGTGCCAAGATCAAGACCTGCCTGAGCAAAGGCGATGGCTACGCCGTTTCGCCGTGCTTTCCCGGCACCACCTGCCTGGGCGGCCAGTGCGTGCCAGTGGCCAACAACTTGATTATTGCGTTCGACACCTCTGGATCGATGAACGACACCGTCAAGGTCAACGGTCAACCCAAGTGCGGCGCCGGCTATACAACCTGGCCGACCTGCGAGTACGACGACGTCAAGTTCCCGGGCGGCTGCACGCGAATGGGCGCGTCCAAGCATGTGTTCAAGCAGGCGCTGGCCAAAATCGACGACTCGATCGTGCACATGGCGCTGTTCCGGTTCCCGCAAAAGGTCAACAACACCACCAATCCGTCGTGCTCGTCGGGCTACTACACCGGCGCCAGCACCATCACCGGCGACGTCGGCGACGAGAGCATCGGCGAAGCCAACCCCGCGTGGTTCTGGAACGGCCTGAACGAGATCCTGTGTGTGCCCTTTGCCACCAACGCCGCGGTGGCCGTCAAAGACGCGATGCTGCTGTGGATGGACGGCAAGGAAGACAAGAACAACCCGCCCAACCCGGAACTGCGCCAGACCGGCGGCACGCCGATCGGCAAGACGCTGTACTACGTCGGCGAGTACATCAAGAACAAGGTCGTCATCGACGGCAAGCCGTGCAGCGACG